>CAZYXQ010000013.1:10416-18163 GCA_964651235.1 uncultured Gammaproteobacteria bacterium | reverse complement strand
AAATAATGAATATGCTTAAAAAGAAAGTAAAAAGGCAATTTAATACAACAAATTAGATATATAATATCTGTATATGGAAAAGTATATTTTAGACACAAACATTTTTTTCAATATGGAAGAAGGACTAAATTTAGGAGACAAGACAGAACAAGTCATTGTGCAGATTACTAACGCAGCAAAACAGTTAAAAAAAAATAAACAAGGTGAAATAATAATATCCCCCCGCATAAAAGAAGAAATTCTGAGTTTTTTTGAAAATAAGGATCAACAATTTCTACATAATTTTTTTGCTGCAAGTGTCATACAGTCACCTGGAGTGGGTTCCCAATCTGTTCCGGCTGATGTATTGTATAAACTGGTGGAGGATATGCGTTTAAGAAATTATCGGGGCCTTAGGATAGGTGAAGAGGAAATTCAGAAAGCCGGAGAGTACATGGCAGGAAAACCGGTTCTTGTAAAAAAAGACTTTCAAATGACGATTGGAAAAGTGATTTTAACATTCAGAAATAGGTATCGGCAAGCCACGAGAGTTGGTTTTATTGATAGTTTGGCAGATCTTGATATGATCATGCTTGCGAGAGAGCTTGACGGGTATATGGTCACAACCGATGAGGGAGTGCTTCACTGGGGACGGATATTTGGCGTTAAAGAGATGCCGGCATCGGCGTTTGGTGTAAAGATGCGGGAGGTTTTGCAGTATTAGAAATATCTTCGTCATCAGGAATAAGGAGAGAAAGAAAATCCACAATCTTATCGGTAATTGTTTTTGGTGGTTTTTCCATATACATAAGATGCTTGGAAAAAAGTGCAGCAACTTCTTTTTTTATTTCATTCGTAGGGATAATGAGATATGCATGATAGGAATAGGGAGGATGACTTACTAATGTCAAGACGTCAAACCCAAACCGCTTAGTAAAGTAAAAGTGAGAAAGGAATTCCCATCTGAGCGTCACTCCTGCAGCCTCAACACCAAACTGAGTAATAATATGTTCTACATCAGGCGGTGGGGTGATCGTTAATACATAAAAGAGGAACAGGAGGGTGAGAATGGGAACGAGAAGAATGCGGTCACCAAAAAAAAACACAACGAGGGACACAAGAAGAGAGAGGGCCATATAAAAACGGAGTATATGGGTACTCCTTTTTTTATAAGCGCGTAGGGGTGCCTTCCATGAAAAAAGACGCTGTGGATTTTGTGATGTGTTTTCAGTATGATCCTCCATATCTTCTATTTTTGTCTATTTTAAAGGAAAAGTCAAATTGAGTTGCATTTTATATCCTATAATGTTATAATATACCCCATGGAACAGTTTAATAAAGTAATTTCATTCGTGCTTGGACTTGTTGTCGTGGTAATATTTCTTGCCGTTGCAACAGGCAAGATAAATCTTAAGGGAAAAGCCCTTCCTTTTTCAAAGGGAGCGACACCCACAACATCAGCTATTACTCCAACTCCGTCATCCAAGAAAACTACCCTATCACTCAATCAGGTACAACCTGTTAAAAAGAACGAGACAGCATCAAGCACAACTCCAAAAGGCAGCTACGAGTATCACTCTTATGGGGTAACCAATACTCCTTCAAATATCCCAAGTACTGGTCCTGAATTGCTATTGCCGCTTGCTTTTACCTCATTTATTGCAGGGAAATACCTGAATCGTAAAAAAAACTAATCAGGGTCCAGGAGTTGGTGTAGCTTGACCCGAAAATCCGGGGAGCCGTAAAATGCCCGATCCGATAAGGTTTACAATAAATACAGAACTGAGAGCAAATATGAGACCTACTGCAGCCCCTGTTACCACCCTTCTTCCATAGTTGAGACGTTCCGGATCTGCCTGTGAAGTAAGAATAATGAAAGAACCGTACATTAGATATAAAAAGGCAATACCGCCTATAACCCGAAACACCAACAGGTCAAATATTGCCTGTACAAAACTTGACGCACCAAGGCCTTTATCATTTTGAAATCCACCCTGTGTGGTAAGACACCCAATCGCTGTATACTGTCTTCCGCGAGCAGGTTGGGGAGGAAGTTTTGCGTTTCCTTCAATTTTGAGAGTTTCACACTCTTCGGGATTGGGATTTGATCCTTCGGGGTACAAGTCCGGATAGAGACATTTAACACATGTCTCCCAGTTACCGGGTTTTGAGCCTTCGACTTTTTCACAGCTTGAAGTTTCTCCGTTTATCACCTTAGGACAATAACCGCATGCGTCACAGGTAACATAGCGGACGTTTGCAGCGGGGGGTGGAGTAACAGCCGCTTCTATACGAGACAAAAGCGGAACAATAAAGAAAAAGCCAGTAAGTGCGAGTAGAACAAAGCCTTTCTTCATATTTTTTAGTATAACAAACAAAGTGATTCGTATGGTAAGGAATATAAAAAATACGTATAATTAATACATAATGAAAAAAGCAATATGGATTATCTTTTTCGTGTTTTCATTGGTATTTGTTTTTCCGATACATGCAGATCAGCTTGATGATGTGACAGCGGAACTTGAAAATATAAAAAAAACGTTCAATGAAATTGACAGTGCGAATAAAACAAATGAAAATACACTTAGCGTTTTGAACAGACAACTTGACGGTATACGTGTAAAAATCAGAGGCCTTGATGCGGAGATTGAAAAGAAAAAAGAAGAAGTAATACAAGGTGAAGAAGTACTTCTCTACCAAAAAACATTGTTGGGTGAACGCGCTCGGTCATACTACAAAAACGCCGGTAAAAATTCGTTTTCCCTCGTCAACCTCCTTCTTGCAGAAAATCTTTCAGTTTCACTGCAGAATTTCTTTTACCAGAAAACACTGATTGATGAGGATAGGCGGTCAATTGAAAAAATTGTGAGTTATATAAAAGGAGTTGAGCAGAAAAAAACCGAACTTGAAAGCGAGACAAAACGGATGGCGGTTCTTAAAGAAGATGTAGACAAACAGTCTGCTTTTCTCTCGGGTGAGGTAAGTAAAGCAAAAGCATATTTAGGAGAGTTGCAGAGTAAAATTGCCCAACTGACAGCACAGCAACAGTCAATAATTGCGGCTCGTCAGGCAGGTTTGAACCTACCTCGTTCTGCTGGGACATCATTAGGGGGATGCACAGATGACAGAAACATAGATCCTGGATTCGGTAACGCATTTGCATTTTTCAGTTACGGATCAGTACATCGAGTAGGAATGAATCAATTTGGAGCATATGGAAGAGCGCGTTCAGGACAAAATTATGAAACTATTTTGAATGCATATTATAATAATATTCGTTTTGAATGTCGTGATTTTCAAAACGGGAAAATTCGTGTTCAAGGTTACAATGAGGTGGGTATTTATGACTACTTGAAAGGAATCGGAGAAATGCCTTCTTCATGGGGTGATTCTGGCGGCATGGAAGCTCTTAAGGCGCAGGTTGTTGCAGCTGCTTCATTTGCATTTTCCTACACGGGAGGTGGAGGAGGAGAAATTTGTACAACACAAGATTGTCAGGTATATATTGGAAGCAATAAAGGAGGTAAATGGGAGCAAGCAGTAGACGAGATTAAGGGAAAATGTGGAGGGGACAGTGTTCAAGTAATGGTTTCCAATGATACGGGAGAAGTTATTAAGGCTTGGTATGCATCAACTCATGGTGGATATGAGTGGACATCGGGTGAGATATGGGGAAGTCAGAAACCATGGACTAAACATATGCAGGATACATCGTCATCGGCTAATAGTTTTTCTGAACTGAACGAGCGTGCGTGGGATAGGGAATCCCCCTGGTTTTATTGTGATTGGGGTTCTCGTGCTGAATATAATAAAACAGCCTGGCTTAAATCTGAAGAAGTAGCAGACATAGTAAATGCAATTTTGTTAGTTCGGGCTGATGGATCCATGGCGTCGCATGTTGGTCAACCGGATAAACCGACAGGAGATACTTGGGATCAAAATAAAATTAAAGAAGAACTCCGGAGAAAGGGAATTAATCCGTTTAATTCAGTTTCCTCGGTGTCTGTGGCAGTTGACTTCGGGTATGGAAAAACAAACAATGTTTCCATCAGCGGAGACGCAGGATCGCAGAATTTTGATGGTAAAGAATTTAAAGATTTTTTCAATGTGCGTGCTCCTGCGAATATTCAGATAGTCAGTCAGCTGTATAATGTTGAGAGAAGATAGTGTGCTACCTGGAAAGAGATGTTGTTTTTTTAAAACTTAAAAATCCACAACATTTATTAAACACAAATTGAACCCCTCCCGTAAGTGTTGTAATGAAAATATAAAAAATGATCCAATGAGGATGGATTTTATACAATGTACTGAAAGTATAAAGGATTAAAATGTGTATGAAATATATTGAGTATGAGTACACACTGAAAAAATGAATGATTTTTCTACTGAAGTTGAACACTCCTTTTTTTGAAAGAAAAAACAAAATGTTTACCGCGAAAATACAGTATGAAATATGGTATAGATTGGGTGGATATTTATTTGCATACATTCTAAATGAGTGGTGCAGGGGGAGCAGTACAAACTGTTGTGTTAATAAAAATATACCAAGTGCAACTGATGTAATACCCCAAAAAAGTTCTTTTTCTTTGAACATGCGGTCAAAGTACATGGTGTAAATTACCACCAGAGACCACGGCAACCACATGATTAAACGAAACCAGGGAAGAGGGGTATATTTAAGGAACGCAATTGAGGACACAATTGCAATTCCTATATATGTATATAATAGTGGTTTGTTTTTTTTCTCCCAGAGATGAAAAAGCGGCATGATGACAGAAAGCTCAATAAACAGGAGGACCAGCCAGTTGAATTCTATCCCACCCGTTAGCGTAATATTTTGAAATATATAAAGTGGAGTTACTTTTTTACTTTCTTTTATGAGAAGAAACAAAAAATGAAAAACGAGAAACACATAATAAGGGATGAGTAATCGTTTTACACGTTTGATCATGTGCAAAACAAACTCTTTTGCTGAACTGGGTACAACCGCCTTCTGGTAAAAAAGATATGAAGAGCAAAAAATAAAAGCTACAACAGCAAACTGACTTAGTTCGACCAGAGTGTAGGCAATTTTATCCGAGAGATAGTACGTATTTGTGTGAATGAGGATCATTACCAGAATCGTGAAACCGCGGATATCATCAATTTCGTTTGATCGGCTCATACTTCATTGTACAGCACAATTCCGCCTATGGCAGCAGCAAGTAAAAAGTTTTGCTGCAGTGTCAGCCAATAATGATCAAACATACCCGTAAACACAACAATCATCATTATAAGGGTTAGACTTTGGGTATATATGATTTTTTTTGGTTTAACATAATAAAGCAATAAAAGGAATCCCACAACACCTACCTCGACCATAAACAATAAAAATATATTGTGCACGGGTTGTAAAAAAAAATAGGGATAGGTGATTTTAAAAGAAGACTGTGCATATAGATAGTTGCCAAGCCCGACACCAAAAGGATGTTTTAATAGAAGGATAATGGACTGAGTAAAAAGACGTGCTCGTTTTTCAAAACTGACAACGTCGGTGGTGCCAGAAAGAAACAGAAGAGCGACGCACACGGGGACGACCATTTTTGTAAATTTGCACAACACACAAGAAATTTTTTGCCGGCTTACGTAATAGGTGTTAATGATGAGATAGGCAAGAATGGCATTTTTTGAAAAGGAAAGAAATATCAATAAAGTACATAGCACTAATAAAACAGATTTCAGAGTAACGTTTCGTATCGATCGTTCGACTAAAAAAAACCCATACAAAAGTAAAAAAAAACCCGCCATTGAATTCGGGTGAGAAAAACTTCCATAAGGACGGAGTAATTCGTTTCCCTGTAACGTTACTTTTGCGATTCCCGGTGTTGCAAGGGTAAACATCCGTTCACCTAACCAATACCAAACTCCCTGTAAAGATCGACTCGTTATCGTCTGGCTAATAATAAGAGGCGTCTGTAGAAAAATTCCAGATGCAAATCCGTAGGCAATAATTTTTTTATATTTGTTATATTGTGTACCGAACACAACCAATACAGCTGCAAACTGCACATAGCGCACAAATCGGTACATGGCAATCTCAGGTGAGTGTGATAGAACTATAGATGAAATAAGAATAAGATATAAAACGATTATTTTTTTTTGTCGGAAAAACGCACTCATTTGTTTTACAAAACATAACAATAAACAAAAGGTTATGATATCGGTGAGATACAGAGTTGGTGCAAGATAATCGATTCGTACTCCGGTGATATAGGAATACGGTAGAAAAAAATGCTTACCAAACTGCGAAGGTAAAAGCGCACAGCACAAAAAAAACAATACAGACACAAGGTGATTTGTTGTAAATTCAGGAAAAGAGAGCTTCTTGAACCTGTGGTTTAGGTGTATCAAGTTTTTTTTCTTGAGCATGAATGTCGGAAAAAATCTTAACGGTGCCAAAAACTCCATCGTATCCCGGATCAACAAACGCATTTCGGTCTCGGATAATTCTGATAGCTTCTTTTAATTTTTCTCCTCCATAAGCTTCAATGCGTTCGAGCGGGATTTTAAGAAGGATATCAAATTCCGTTCCCAGTTCATCAAGAACTTTCAGATATGCTCTCTCTGCCTTTGTCGGTGATCCACTATGTAATTCAAGCATTACTTCATGGAGGGGAATAATGGAGACAAAGGGACGATGTTTTTTTTGAAGATCGTCAACAAAGGTAAGACCTGATGAATTTTTTGCGAAAAGAAGATCCTTGTTGCGGATCGTTTTATATGAAAGATCCTGTACGCGGCTCTCAACGCCTACGGTAAGTGGTTGTTTGCATGCTGGACAGACGACTCCTCTCTCTTTTTCTTCTTGGGGGTTGTATTTAATATTGCACTGACGGTGTCCGGTCCAGTGATATTTCCCTTCTTCCGGGAAAAATTCAATCGTGTATCCGATTTTTAATGCTCCGTCTGATTTTTGTCTTATTGCATCGGTAATATCCTGATATGAATAGTTTATTGTCGGGGATGCAGTCTCTGGTTTTGATTTTTGAGTTTTGATTTTTGAGTTTTGAATAAATACCGTTGCTTCGCGGGCAAGTTTTTGACCCGAGTGAGCATCAGAGGAAGAAATAATTGACCTAGTTTCAAGCTCCTTAATTTGCCAGTTCATGATGGGGTCGCTTGAGAGGCCGGTTTCAATTCCGTAAATATGTTTTGCACCCGTTTCACCAAAGCATTCAACAATTGAATCAAATCCGGACTTTGAACCGAACATTGAAAACCACGGTGTCCAAATATGAGCGGGAATTATCATGCAGCGCGGGTCAATTTCCAAAACCATTTCAAGCAGGTTTTTTGAAGAGATTCCGGTGATAGGCCGCCCATCCGATAAGAGATTTGTTCCCCGTCGTGTAAATTCTTTATTTATTTTTTCTACGACTTCGACAGACGGAGCAAATACTACATTATGGACCCTTCGTGTTTTACCCGATTGTGAGTAGATGCTTGATATCTCGGTTGTAAGTATAAATCGGACTTTGTGTTTTTGTTCAGGGAGGGG
Organism: uncultured Gammaproteobacteria bacterium; assembly: GCA_964651235.1. Taxonomy (GTDB): domain Bacteria; phylum Patescibacteriota; class Microgenomatia; order UBA1406; family GWC2-37-13; genus YC2-FULL-38-9. Next base: position 10,647 of record CAZYXQ010000013.1, on the reverse strand, counting down.
TTTTTTTAGTTCGTAGATACCGGGGGCAGTTTCATAGAGTAATGAAATAATTTCATGAAACCATATGGGATGGGTAAAATCACCGGTTGAAACAAGATGTATTCCTTTACGTGAAGCCCACATACCGATTCCATGAAGATCCATTTTTTGCGATACTGCACGCGAGTACTTTGAGTGAATATGAAGGTCTGCGATAATCTGCATATGGTTATTCTAGCATATGCTACAATT
>CAZYXQ010000013.1:0-10406 GCA_964651235.1 uncultured Gammaproteobacteria bacterium | reverse complement strand
GAAGGATATTATCTTATCGGCGCGGGTATCGTTGCAATCATTATTGAACTGTTTCTTGGAGTTGCCACAGGTTTTGACCTTTTTATTATCGGAATATTACTCATCATAGGTGGTGTAATTAGTATGCTTTCAAGTTTAACCATCGGAATTACGGGGGTTGTTTTATTATGTGTATTGTATGTAATTTTTGGAAGAAGACTATTGAAAAACTCCCTTTCTATCGAGACAAAAAAAACAAATGTGGAAGGAATTATCGGGAAAAGAGCCATTACGGTAAAAGAAATTAATCCATCTCATCCCGGTCAGGTAAAAATTGACGGAGAGACATGGAGAGCAGAGAGCAGTGAACGTATTGAAAAAGGAAATGAAGTAGTTATTCATTCAGTGACAGGGGTCACATTAAAAGTTAAACCTATTTAATATGCCCGGATATTTATTTGGAGTAATTATTATTTTTGCGATCGTTACTCTTATTAAGAGTATTCGTATTATCAATCAAGGAGAAAAAGCAGTAGTGATGCGACTGGGAAAATTCAAGACAGTTGCCGAACCGGGACTCAATCTTATCTTGCCATATATTGAGACAATGATAACGGTTGATGTGCGGGAAAAGGTAATTAATGTCGCGCCTCAAAAGGTCATTACAAAAGACAACGTGACCGTTACCGTTGATGCAGTAATTTATTTTAAAGTCATTGATCCGGTCAAGGCGGAGTTTGAAGTCGAAGATTTTGATAATGCGGCAACGACTCTTGCCCAGACAAATTTAAGAAATGTTGTGGGGGATAAGTCGCTTGATGAAACGTTAACAGCGCGGGATATTATAAATACAAATTTACGTGATGTGCTCGATGAAGTTACTCACAACTGGGGTGTAAAAATTACCAGAGTTGAGGTGCAGAAAATTGATCCGCCTGCAGAAATTACCGAAGCAATGAGTCTCCAGATGAAGGCAGAGCGGGAAAAAAGAGCTGCAATTTTACAGTCTGAAGGTATCAAACAGAGTCAAATTTTGGAAGCAGACGGGAAAAAGAGCGCGGAGATTCTGAGGGCAGAGGGAGATGCGCAGGCAACAATTCTCCGTGCTAATGCGGAAGCAATGGCAATACAAAAATTGGCCGAGGCTGCCAATAAACATTTTGATGAAAAAGCCCAAATTTGGAAACGACTCGAGGTGTCGGCGAGAGTTTTAGAAAAGAATACGAAATATATTGTTCCCACATCAGCTGATTTAGTGAACGTATTAAATCTTGAAGGTCAATCACACGTGGTTCCTATAAAAAAATAAGAACGTAAAGAGTATATGGATTATTATAAAGAAAGCCAAACAATTGCGCACGTAAATGAACACAATCAAATCCTAAATGCAGTAGAGAAGTGGGAAGCGCATAAAAAAGGGATTCTTCACAGAGGATATACTGTTGTACTGCACGTGGGACACATGATCATTCTTCAGCATCGGAAACACCCGGTCTTTGACAATGTTTATGATCTTTCATTTTCATCACATCAACTATACAAAAAAAACATATTACAAGATGATATTGATGCGATTTATGAGGGGCTGAAACGGGAATGGTTTGTGGAAAAAAAAGACTTGGTTACAACGCCGGTATCGTTAGGAACAGTTTATTATCAGGCGATGGATGAAAAAAGCGGATACACCGAGCATGAAGTTGATATGATTTATTCGGTTACTTTGAGAAGTATTCCTAAACCCAATCCAGAGTTTGCGTATGGATTGCATCCAGTGACAAAGGCGCAGGTTGTTAATCATCAGCTTCCTCATCATTTACCGCTTGCACCATGGGTAAGCAAAATCATTGAAAAAGGATTATTGTAGGCTATCAGTCTTAATTAAACGGTAGTTTACCAGTATAAAGCTTGACGTTATTGGCAAAAAAAACAATCTGGTGGAGATGCCGGGAATTGGACCCGGGTCCGAAGAAACACCGATACAAACAAATAGCGAGAGATAGTTTATTTTTACTTTAACTCCGTAAGGATATATAAACAAACCCCACAGAGTTGTCAGTTAAAGGGTTATTCAGATTCACCGGTCAACTGAAAATACCGGATCATCTTATTCCGATTGGTTAACCCCCAATGCGTGATAGAACCGGAAAAAATCACGCCGAGGAGAACCAAAGGCAAGACTTATGCATTCATTGCGAACGCATATCTTGAAGGTGCAAACATTGCTGATTGCATTTCTTCAAAAACGTCTGCCAAAGGTTGCATTGCTTTCTTCATGTCGAATTTAGCAGTTATGTTTTTCTATTTGACGCGATAGATGCGCCCTCGCTGTTTGTAAAAGTGCAAATTCCTCGTCGATGCCTTGCATCCCCATATAAATTCAAATTACAATTTAGATATTGTCTGTGATTTGTGATTTTAGATTTGTAATTTATTTTTTAATGTACTCTTTCATTTCTCGTTTCTGCTGTAGTTCCACATCCCGTCCCTTTTCAAGTTTTCGTTTTTCGATATCTTTTCTCGGTCTGCAAAGAGCGATTTCTAGCTTGATTTTACGCCCTTTATTATAGCAGGAAACGGGTGATATTGTCAATCTACCGCCTTGATGCAACTTAATCTGTAACCGCAGAATTTCTTTGCGGTGAAGGAGTAGTTTGCGAGTACGTTTGGGGTCATACTGTTTTTCATTTGCAAATGGATATGGGGGAATATTTGCATTGATAAGATATAATTCATCACCCAATAGTTTTACGAATGAACCTTCAAGTTGAATGTGACCACTCCGGATTGATTTGACTTCACCACCCGTTAATACAATACCGGCCTCAATTGTTTCAAGGCCTTCATAATCTCGATGGAATTTACGGTTTGCAATTTTCATAGTAACACACTCATTATTTAATGAGATAATTGTATCATCGGGAATCATATATGCATACATCATATCAACAGGTACAAAAAGCATATTATGTATATACCATTCTTTCTTTAAAAGATTTAACTATTTATACGGGTCTAACCACTAGTCTGTCAGTCAGACTGAAAGAACACAGCAGAGGGTTGGTGACAGAAACCATGATCCGTATCCCATTTAAACTCATACATTATGAATATTTCATTCATCTTGATGATGCAAAAAAAAGAGTTGGTTACCTTAGAACATTAGAGGGAAGATCTCGACTTAAAGAATCGCTCAAATATACGTTGCAAAGCAGACATTATAGTCCGTTTCGGTTACATCGGTAAGTTTTTTTTGAGTTCTTTATGTGATTTATAATTTCTGCTATAGTGTAATTATTACAAATAGTGTTTATTATGATAAAAAAAATAACTCCATTATCTTTCATCTTTCTCTTTTCTTTTTTCCTTGGTTTATTTCCGTATACTGTTTATGGACAAAATAAAGCTGGACAGGTATGGCGATGTCTTTCCCTGCAGGAAAAAAAACAGCAAATTCATGCAAAATGGCTTAAAAGAGACGGATTCCCTGTGGGACAAGAAATATATATAGTGTCATCAACAAGTACGGATCAGGGAGTAATTAATACATCCGGAGATAAAGGAGTTGATGATCTGCTTGGATTAGGTCCAAACAATGGTTCAATCATCATGAAATATATACAGGGAGGTCCTAAAATGACAACTACAGACGGAACCATAGAGGTTGTTATTGGTCAAGACTCTACTCCCGCGATGAAAAGAAAGCCTGTTACCTATTTTGGTGTATATTTTCCCGTTATTCCTACGTCGGGTCCAACCGGCATACAGACGGTAGGAGAGGTGGGAGGGCAACAGCTTGCGACGTTCAATTTTGAGACAATCTCAGCCGGCGATGAGGGGGATCAGGTATGTACTTCAATTGTGTGGGATCCGGAAGGAAGAGTATTTGATGTAAATACGCTTGAGCCGATGCCGAATGTTTCAGTCACAGTTCTCAATGATCTGAAACAAAAAGTAGTGGCAACGGGAGTAGTAAATCCTGCTCTTACTGATGATGCAGGGGTATATGCATTTTATGTTCCTGAAGGAGACTATTATCTTCAGCCCGGTCTTCCCACGGGGTATCGTATGATAACTGCACCCAGTGAAATCCACGTTAATTATGGCAAAGCATATTATGATATTTATCTTCCTGACGAAAAAATCGTAGAACGGATTGATACCCCAAGTGAGAAACAGCAGGGATATCCCGACGTCGAACATCGTGATGTGGGGCTTATTTCAGATACGGGACGAACGGTAAACCCTTTAAAAGTTATTGCCCGTTCAGAACTGGCTGTTGAAGGTCAGTATCGTTATTCAGGACAAGTTTCTCACCCGGTGTCTGCAGTTACCATTAAACAGGGAGAAACTACTGTATATGAAGGATCCACAGACAAATACGGATACTATCAGATCGCACTAGATCCTAAAGCGATTGATCCTACAGCCTCTATTGATGTGCAATTTACCAAGATTGATTTAACACAGGGACCAACCTCTTGGTTAGATGGATTACAAAGGTTGATGGCTAATGTATATGCGCAAGAAAGTGATACGGTGACTATAAAAACGCAACCCATATTACGGACTTTAAACGGACGTGCAACAGACGCAAATGGAGATAGTATTCCAAATGCAATTATCCGTTTGAAGTTATCCAATAATAACTCAATATTCTATGAAACAAAGGCAGATGATAATGGGATTTTTATGATAGAAAGTCCTTTTATTCCCATATTTCCGTATTATCTTGAGTTTGTATCTCCAACAGGTAAAGCCATCAAACAGGAAACTTCTGAGTTTGCACAGATAAACAAGGAGTTTGTTGAAGAACAGAAGGTTAACCTTCAAAAAGACATGCTTGTAAAAGTACAGCCAACTGGAGCTCAGACAAAAACCTCATCTTCTTCCCTTTCTAGAAAAACATCAAAACAAACGAACACCGATGGTATAGGATCACTTATTCCAATCGTTCTCGGTATTCTTGTTTTGGGACTTGTAGGTGTGGTGATAGTAATAAAATTAAAAAATAGAGGGACAGTATCGACGGACCAAATGATGTAAGAAACCCATTTTAACTAATTGTCTTCTGCTTAAAAAGCAGTTCCTATTAAATGATGCTTGATGTTGAGTTACTTCTTTTTATCTAATTTGTCGAGTTTAAGCCACTTGACTCCGAAATATACTACCGCCGCAATAACAAAAAAATCAATAAGGACGCTTAAAAAATGCCCGTACATAATTTTTGTTTTGAAAAAGGGAATATATGCATTCTCAAGCCCTTTTGTACTTCCAAGCACCAGTCCTAAAAATGGATTAAGGATATCAGTTAAAAAAGACGTTACAACTTTTGAAACAGATCCTCCCAATATGACACCCACTGCAAATCCGACCACTCCGCGTTCGCGAATAAAATCAATAAAACCCTTCATAATAAATCACCTCCTTGTTTCGAAATAGTTAGTGTGATAAATCTGCTTGATATAAATCGATACCATAATATATCATTTGTACATGAATGTCAAAAAAAGTTCATCAAACAAATCCCCTCTTTATATCATTTTTTCCGCTTTTTTTATTGGAGGGATAACATTGACTATCTGGTTTTTATTCGGACAATATTATATAGGAAGAAATACTAACTCAATAAAAGTGGGATATACCCACGAGACCATGGAGGCCCTTACTGTCGTTGCAAAAGAAAATAATTTTTTTTCCGATGAAGGACTAACGGTTGATTTAATTGAATATGATACGGGTAAAATTGCTCTTGAAAAGGGTTTGCTGAAGGGAGAGTTAGATATTGCGCCGGTTGCGAATGTACCGATTATTATACGTTATATTGAGGGAGACGATATAAAAGTTATTACGGGAATGGGGCGGGCAGATGATCAACTGAAAATTCTTGCACGTAAATCAAGCAAAATTGCATCCCCTCAGGATTTAAAAGGAAAAAAGATCGCAACACAAAAAGGTTCTGCCGCACATTATTTCGTGAGTGTGTTTCTTGAGACGAATGATGTATATACACAGGATGTTGAGTTTATATATAGTGATAAAGTAGAAGAATTGGTAGATTTAATTACCACAGGTAAAGCGGATGCTATATCCATAAAAGAGCCGATATTAAGTAGGGCAAAACAACGGCTTGGAGAAAATGCAATAGTATTTCAACCCACAAAAATGTATTACAAAACGTTTGAGTATGTGACTACCAACTTTTTTGTAAAAAAGAATCCGCAGACAATCGAACGTTTTTTACGTGCATTACAGATGGCAGAAAATTTTGTTATGCAAGACCCGGAACAAAGCCTTACTCTTTTTAAACGAAAGGAAGAGACTCTTTCAAAAGAAGTAATAGATTCTCAATGGAAAACCCAAAGCCTCGAACTGTATCTTGATGATATCTTAGTTGATCGTATGGGAGATCAGGCAACGTGGGTTCTTGAAAATAATCTTTCCACGAAAAAGAATATTCCTGAAATAAAGAATCTGTTTTATACCAACGGACTGAGAAATGTTAAACCGGCGTCTGTCCTGGTCGATTTTTAATTCTTTTGACTTACTAACAGCACAGCTTCTCCTGTAGAAAAGATGTTATTAATAACAGAAAGGAACTTAAAATATACCCGCTTCATAAATGGATACGAGTATCTTTTATCATTTTCAAAGCTCACATCCAATATAGTAAATCCTTTATTTTCCAGAAGACGTATGAGATAACGGGAATGAAAATGCCAAATGTGTTCCGCTGGCAGAAGAGACTCCCAATATTTATTACGTAGATAAAAAAAGACATTGTCAGTATTTGGGACACCAATCACTAGGAGACCGCCTTTTTTTAGCAGTGATTTTATCATTTTGATTTCTTCGTTTATATCTTCAATATGTTCCAACACATGATTGTAAATGATACAGTCATAATACTTTTTTTTCCGACCAGAAATATATTGTTTCAATGTTCCGTAAAATATCCGAACCCCCAGTTTTTTACGTGCTAAGGAATATGCTTTTTTATTCGGTTCAATTCCTGTTACCTGAAAGCTCTTTTTAGTTAATTGTGTAAGTAATATACCGCTTGAACAACCCACATCAAGAACATGAGTCCCTTTAGAAAACTGTATAATTTTACGTATGATGGGTTTGAATAAGGTTTCATATTTCGATATATTTTGTTCATACAAATCAGTCTTTGAAATTTGGGTGTTAACCATTCCTCGTTTTCCCGGAAATGTTTTTAATACACCGCAGTTAATACATTTCTTAATACTGATTCCTTCATATGATTTAAAAACAGACTCATTTTTATAGTGAATAATTAACTTAAACAATGATTGTTTTCTACATACACAGTCTGCTTTTTCCATTTGATTACAACAATTTTTTGAGGATTGAAAATGCACGGTCAATCTCTCCCTCTTCAAATATCAGCGTAAATTCTTCTTTTGTTGATACGACATCAATGATGTTTATATTGTTCCACGCTAGTGACTTAAGAATGTAATAATATACTCCCGGTGTTGTAACATTAGTTTCCGGAAGAATAATCGTGAGGGCACTTAGATCTTCTTGTTTTCCGATTATTGTTTCACCTAAAAGAATGTTATCAACTTCACTTTTCCAGTCGGCACTTGTAATAATGGCGGTTTCAAAAACACCCTGAGTAAAGGTAAGAAAATATTTATGTGAAGAAGGATTTTGTTCGAGTAATTTTCGAAGGCAGTTGATTATTGTGTCGGAGTTTGCCAATGTAAACTCAACAAGATTTGATCTGATAATAATATCGGGAGTTTTAGTAAAGATATACTTGGGGTTTGTTTTTTGAGTTGCACCTTTCTTCATTCGTTTAAGAGCCATTACTATTGCTCCAGTCTGTATTTTTTTATAGAGTAGTTCTTCAATGTGAGGCTTAAGTTGTCGAGCAAGTGCTGAGGTGTTTATGATTCCCTGTGTGAGGGCTTCCTCAAGATAAGGCATAGTTATTACAATATCTTTTACAACCTCCGGGATAGTTATCATTTGTTAAAATTTTAACAATTTGATTCATTTTTGTCAATAAAGCATAAAAATTTTACTTTTTATTGAGATGCACATAGAATTGGAGCTCTATGGCAGTTGAAATTATCGGAGGATCAGATATACCAGCAGCAACAGAAAGTAGCGTGGGATCCATAAAGTGGCCCCCGACTGATGCAAGTGAACAAAGAAAGAAAGGAATATCGCATTTCGTACTTGAGACGAGCAATGATGCTATGAGGGTCATGAAAGAATTTATGGATCTTCCCTTTGGTATCCATAGGGAAGAACAAGTACCCATCACCAGGATAAGCGGTCGTATCTTTATTGCAAATTCCGCATTAAAAGAGGAAATCGATCGGGAACATAGAACAGGAGACCTGACACTTATACATCAAATTGAAGCAATTGTTCCTCTTGCCGGAACAGGAGTAGCAGAGTTGGAAGATTGCTCTATGGTTTATCTGGGGAAAAATGACACAGCGAGGAGATCTGATCCAGCGCAACTTGAAAAAGAACTTCATATTGCTGATGCATTTTTTCACGAGGAACTAAACCCAGATAGGCATTCATATGATGATTTTGAATTTAATGTACTGGACAAAAAGGAAAAAGTAGATCCTCTTATTGAAAAACAATATATTGCGTTGTACGCGGCATTCGGATGGAGTGCTGATAATGTCAGAGCGCTTTTAGGTTCAAAAAACAATGTAATGATTGCCGCATTTAAAGGTAATGAGCTGGTGAGTGCCGGTATGGCGGAACGGGCGTATATTAAAGTTGAAAGAAAAGGTCAAGAAATCCCCTTGGTTATGTATGAAATCACTGAGGCGGCTACGAAAGAAGAGTACCGTGGAAACGGTTTGTATACACAGGTTGCAATACAGCTTATGAAAACACTTGCTCGAACAGATGTGCATTTGATATATGCTGAGTCTAACTTGCTGGCTCCGGGTGTACTTCGAAGCGCACATCGTCAAGGAAGATATTCTGCAATAGACAGCGCATTAACATTTGGGTTACAACCTAGGGCACTCGAACAACACGTGAGAATATCCGGAGGATCAAACGATACCCGACCTGAGCATGAAAAAAACGATTTACTAGTTACTTTTATGTCAAGAAATGACATAATATCTCGATATGGTAACCCTAATCAGATTGTTGGATAAACTTATTAGTATTCCTTCCCCATATCCGTATGAGGGGGATTTAGAACAATATGTATCGCATTTTTTTAAACAGAATGCGTTTTCCGTTAAAACTCAACATGTTGAAGGAAATAGAAACAACATCATTGTTGAAAAAGGAAGCGGTAAAAAAGTGGTGACTTTATATTCGCATTTTGATACCGTCGGTACGGTTGATGGATGGAACACAAATCCATTAAAACCTACGACAAACGGTGACACCGTTTTTGGATTGGGCGCATACGATATGAAGGGTGGTATGGCAGTAAACATGATGACATTTCTTATGGTAAAACCAGAAAATATTAGACTGAGACTATTATATTGTGTGGATGAGGAACATATATCAAAAGGCGGATATACATATGCAGGATCAAAATTTATGGACGATACGGACTGTGTTTTAAGTCCGGAACCGGCATTTTTATATGGAGTAAACGGAATTGTGACAGGACGTATCGGTAGGGCAGTAATTCAAATAACACTATTTCAATCTGCTATGCATTTTTATCATTATCAACCACAAAATGATATAAGTATTGCATCTTCAAGAGTAATTATTAATCTGAGAAAGGTATATTCAAAAACGAGAAATAAAAAGGAATTTGTTTTCGTAAGAGAATTATCCGCTCAGTCTATCGGCATGTCTACCCCGCAAAAGATCAGCATAGAACTTGATGCATCGGTAGTTTCACCACACACCAATACTGATATTTTGACGGCTGTAAAACAAATAGTCAAGCAAACTCTCAGCGGATATTCCGGGATAAAGTATCATGTCGAATTTAAAAAGCGTGAGACACCATTTCTAACTGGATATGAAATAGCAAAGAGAAATCATTATTTGGAATATATGAAACAGTCAATAAAGCAAATTACTCGAAAGAAAGCTATTACCTATTTCAGATCATCGGTTGCTGATGAAAATATTTTCGGAGCTGCAGGAAAAACAGTTTTAGGAGTAGGTCCGGTGGGAGGTAATGCACATTCGGCAAATGAATGGGTTTCGCTTTCATCATTAACAAATCTCTATAAAATCTATGTAAATTTTATTAAGCGGGTGGATAATGAAAACGCACACTAATTAAATACAAGAAATTTTCGGATGATGTATTCTTCTTCAATTTTGAGAAAATGTTTGCTATTATTGGGATTGAAATCAATTTACATGTCCTTAAAAATATGAAAAAAAAGGAAAACATAAATACAATGAGAGAGATACTCAATTCCGCTATATCAATA
>CAZYXQ010000012.1:6952-18254 GCA_964651235.1 uncultured Gammaproteobacteria bacterium | reverse complement strand
TAAACTTTCTATTCCTTTAAATAAAGTCACATACATTCGTTCTTGAGGAATTTTAAGGGTTTTGGTTAAAAATTCCCAGAACCAAGTTAACTGTTCCTTTTTAAAATAGTCTCCAAGCGACCAGTTACCCATCATTTCAAAAAAGGAATCGTGACGGTTATCTCCCACTTCATCAATATCTTGTGCTCGAATGCACCGTTGAATATCAAATACTCTTGATCCAAGAGGGTGTGGTTCACCGAGAAGGTATGGTACAAGCTGCTGCATTCCGGATCCTGTGAAAAGCGTTGTTGGGTCATCTTTTGGAACTAATGGAATAGGGGGAACTTCTTTATGTCCCCGTTCCAACCAAAAATCCGTAAAAAGCCTTCGAAGCTTAACATGATCAATTTTCATATTGTAAAATTATAGCAAACTATGAAATATATCACACTTCAAACATCAGATATTTCCTCTGTCAAACCGCTCATTACAAAATTATATATTCCAAAAAATGATTCACATAAAGGGCAGAACGGGAAGGTTATGATAATAGGCGGATCATCGTTATTTCATAGTGCGGTCATATGGTCGGCAGAAACGGCGTCCTATTTTGTTGATATGGTACATTTTGCATCAACCATGGAGAACAATGAAATAATGACTGAAATAAAAAAAATATGGCAGGGTGGAATAGTAGTAAATCCGAATGAAATATCTACGTATATCAAAGAAGATGATGCGATATTACTCGGTACAGGTATGATGCGTAGCGGAACTGAGGGAAAATTGACTCATCATATGACTAAATTATGGCTGGAAAAACATCCGGATAAACGGTGGGTTATTGACGCGGGAGCACTTCAAGTGATGGATAAAGATTGGTTATTAAAACTGAATAAAAAACCAATTGTCACCCCTCATCAGAAGGAATTTAAGATGTTATTTGGGACTGAACTTTCATTCCTTCCAAAAGAAAAAATTATTGAAAAAGTTGTAGAAACTGCAAAAAAATTTAAATGTATAATTTTGCTGAAAGCAGGGTACGATATTATTTCTGATGGAATTACAACCTATTTAATGATAGGAGGGAATGCGGGACTCACGAAGGGAGGAACGGGTGATATACTTGCAGGACTTATTACCGCATTATTTACAAAAAACAATGGTTTGAATGCGGCAACTTTGTCTTCTTTTATTCTTAAATTAACCGCTGAAAAACTGTATGAAGAAAAAGGATTATGGTACTCAAATAAAGATATAATTTCTGCATTACCCAATACACTCTCCTGGTTATTAAGACAATATAAAATTATTACATAACTAAATTTGGCCCGGTTGACATAGTAAGATCAATAAGGTAAGATAAGCACATACAACTTGTATGAAAAAAGAAACATTTATTGCAGTTTTTCTGGGAGTAACCTTCGGGATTGTTCTCTCGGTTATAATGATTTCAAAAACCAGAGAGACTAATCTGAGTAAAACTAAACCTCTTACTTCCACGAAAAAAGAAACGTCTTCCGTTGTTTTTACAAAAGAAAACCAGGGAGTTTCATTTAAAGTAAATGAACCGTCGGATAATCAGGTGTTTTCCGTAAACTCCGTTACTATAAAGGGTGAGGCTGAATCGGGTGCTTTATTAATAGTGCAATCGCCAATAAAAGATTATGTATTAAAAGTAGAAAAAGACCGTTTTAGTTTTAATATGCCACTTGCCTTAGGTGAAAATGTAATTCATCTGACAGTATATCCGCAAAGCGAACAGGGACGAGTACAACAAAAAGAATTACGAGTTTTTTATATTGAGGAATGAAAAAAGAAACAATGTTAGCGATCGCTGTATTCATATTTTTGTTACGTATTTTTCAGGGAGATGTTTTTGGCGTTGCGACTTCTTCTGCGTTAACCGGAAGTGACTCAGCCAAAATAAAAGAAGATAAAAATATTATTGATTTAAAAAATAAACTTGCCAATATTACACGAAAAAAAGATCAAAAAGCCATTGCAGGTTTTGTCTCCGTCAAGGGAGAAAATTTGTATGTTGTTAACGAAGGCACAGGAGAAGAATTTCTTATAAACATTGACGACTCACTTACTAATTTTTATCAAATAGTCGGAGTATCCAAAAAAGAAGTAAAGAAAAGCGAAATAAAAAAAGATATGTATATTATTGTTACCGGACCGGTGGTTGAAAAAACGATCAACGCAAATCAGATATATATTGATGAGGCATTCATTGTTCAGACGGGAAAGATCACTGGTATAAATAAGGAAGATTATTCTCTGACCATTCTTACATTGGAAAAAGAAGAATATACACTTGATATTGAAGCCTCAACAAAACAAAATATGATTAATATCAAAACGCTTGAAATCGAACAGACTGGATTTTCGAAAATTAAAGAAGGTGATTCAGTTCATTTTTCTGCAAAGAAAACAAAAACTGAAAAAGGATTTTCAAATCGAATGGCTGCTCAAAAAATACTCATTATTCCCCAAGAGTATTTCATCAAATAATTATGTCCGATGAGGGGATTATTTATTGGAATAACTATGCTTACATTTGTGAAACAGTTGTTTGATTTTAATTTAAAGGAAGTAAAAAGACTCCAGAGAAAAGTGGATGAAGTAAATAAGATGGAGGAAGAGGTAAGGAAATTGTCCGATGAAGATATTCTTAAACGCTCACACGATATTAAAAAAATGGTTCAGGAAGAAGAAAAAACATTAGACGAAGTACTGGTTGAAGCATTTGCATTGGTGCGGGAAACTGCAAGAAGAGTATTGGGAGAACGTCATTACGATGTTCAGCTTTTAGCTGGTATTGGACTTCATGAGGGTAAAATCGTTGAGCAGAAAACCGGAGAAGGAAAAACACTTTCAGCAACCACAGCACTGTATTTGAATGCGCTCACCGGAAAAGGCGCACATCTTGTTACCGTGAATGACTATTTAGCACGACGTGATGCAGGATGGATGGGTGCAGTCTTCCACAAGCTAGGGCTTACCTGTGCCGCCATGATTTCAGAAAATTCCTTTATATATGACAAAGAATACGTTGATAAAAACTCATTTGATTGGAGACTTACCCACCTAAAGCCAGTTTCAAGAAGTGAAGCTTATAGGGCAGATATTGTATATGGTATAAACAGTGAATTCGGGTTTGATTATTTGAGAGACAACATGGCAACAAACTTGGAAGACGTTGTTCAGCGTGGTTTTCATTTTGCCGTGATTGATGAGGCAGATTCCGTTTTAATTGATGAAGCAAGAACTCCACATATCATCTCCGCTCCCTTCGAGGAAGATACGTCAAAATATTATAAATATGCGAGCCTTGTCAAACAACTTAATCCGGAAACTGATTTTAAAATTGATGAAAAATCACGTACTGCAAATCTGACCGAAGCAGGAGTGGTCCATTTGGAATCATTATTAAATGTAACGAATATTTATGAAAAAGATTTTGACACTCTTTTTCACATAGAAGCCGCATTAAAAGCCCAAGTTCTTTTTAAAAATAATAAGGAATATATCGTAAAAAATGATCAGATAGTAATCGTAGATGAATTTACCGGGAGACTTCTTGAAGGAAGGAGATTTTCTGAAGGAATTCATCAGGCGATTGAGGCAAAGGAAGGTGTAAGAATTCAGCGTGAGTCAAAAACGCTCGCGACCGTATCACTTCAAAATTACTTCAGAATGTATAAAAAAATCGCCGGTATGACAGGAACTGCAGCAACAGAAGCAGAAGAGTTCCATAAGATTTATAAAACTGATGTCATTGTCGCTCCAACACATAGAGCTCTTGTACGAGAAGATCATCCCGATATGATTTATAAAACGGAAAAAGGGAAGTGGAATGCAGTCGTTGAAGAGATAGCAAAAAATTATCAGACAGGAAGACCTGTATTAGTTGGAACAACATCAATAGAAAAAAATGAACATTTGTCCCATTTGCTTACTGTAAAAGGTATTCCTCATGAATTGCTAAACGCTAAAAATCATGAACGGGAAGCAGCGATTATTGCATCAGCTGGAAAAAAGGGAGCAATTACGGTAGCAACAAACATGGCAGGACGCGGTGTTGATATCATTCTCGGCGGTATGCCTCCCTCAAAAACAGATACTCATTATCAGAAAAATGAGAATGAATATAAGATCGCTCGAGAGAAGTGGCAAAAAGAACATGATGAAGTTGTTTCTTTAGGTGGACTTTATGTTATTGGTACCGAGCGGCATGAATCCCGTAGAATTGATAATCAGTTACGTGGTCGAGCCGGAAGACAGGGTGATCCGGGTGAAACCTGCTTTTTCGTAGCTCTTGAGGATGATTTAATGAGAATTTTTGGAGGTGAACAAATTTCACGTTTAATGACTTTTTTCAATTTTCCCGAAGATCAACCCCTTAGTCATCCCATGGTTTCAAAAGCCATTGAACAAGCTCAGGTAAAGGTTGAAGGTTTTAATTTTGACATCAGAAAGCACTTGGTTGATTATGATGATGTGTTAAACAAACAAAGAGAAATAATTTATTCACGAAGAAGAAAAATTGTGGATCAAACAACTGAACACAGTGAGGAATTTAAACATACTGTTTTTGAAACAATAGAGGAAGAAGCAAATAAGGTTTTAAACAGAATCAGTCTTGAAAGTAATGAAATTACGGAAGAGATGGAAAAAGAAATTAGTAATGAACTAAATTTCATATTTCCGATTGATCATGCAAAACTTACTACATATCTGAAAGAACACAACATAAGTGGTTTATATGCACTTATTACTCAAGAACTTGAAAAAGCATTTGCCGATAAAGAAGCGCAATTTGGTCAAGTTATTTGGTTTGAAATAGTGAAACGAATATATTTGTCAACCATTGATAAATACTGGACAGACCATCTTACGGCAATTGAAGATTTAAGAGAAGGTATCAATCTGCGTGGATATGCGCAACTTGATCCTTTGGTCGAATATAAAAATGAGGCATTTAGCATGTTTGAACGACTTATTGATGATATTGATTTTGAGATATCGAGAAGAATCTTTAAGGTGGAGGTAGAGAGTATTTCAGCACCAATCAAGACAACTCATGAGTTATCCTATAAATCAGCCTCATCAGTCGATCCATTTTCAAAAGCACAAGTAACAAGAAATGAAGTCGGATCAGAACAGCCAGTGCCCTCCTCGCAAGAAGATATGGGAGGGGGATTTCGGGTTATCCCGCCGGGAGAACACAAACAAAAACCAGGCAGAAATGAGCCCTGTTGGTGTGGATCGGGAAAAAAATATAAGAAATGCCACTGGCCAAATTAGTATGATATCTTTCGTATATTTTGACGTTGGAGGAGTTGGGCTTCTTGACTTCTCAGAGACAAATAAATGGAATGAATTAAAGCAATCCCTCGGAATAATTGACGCAAAGCAGAGTAAGCTGTTTGATCAGGTATGGAAGCGATACAGATCTTCAATATGTATTAACTATGACGTTGATCAAATACTTCCCACTTTACAAAAAGAAATAGGTCTTAACATTCATGAACATTATTCTTTGTTGAAAGATTTTGTCAACAGATTTGAAAAAAATAAAACGATTTGGCCTGTTATGAATACGATACAAAAGACATGCAGAGTGGGTTTATTAACGAACATGTACCCACGAATGTTTCAGTTAATTCAGCAAAAAGAACTTCTTCCACATATTACTTGGGACGTTGTTGTTGATTCATCCGTAGTTATGTTGCAAAAACCTGATGTACGGATATTTCAATATGCTGAAAAAGAATCAAAAGTTCATAGAGAGAGGATATTATTTGTTGATAATACCCTCAGTCACATTGAAGCAGCAAGACAATTTGGTATGCAGGTTTTTCATTATGATGTAAGCAACCCCAGTAGTTCAAGTCAAAAACTTCTCCTTTTTTTTCATAATAATGCATAGTAAAGGGAAGACGTCATATGTTTTTGGTCATATAGGTATTATGTAGTTTGTATCCCTGTTTTCGATAATATTCACGAGCGCCGACACCGGAAATAATCGAAATATGCCTCAGTCCTTCATTCTTGGTGATTTTTTCTGCCTCTTTGAGAAGCAACTTTCCATACGATTTATGTTGGATTTTATGCTGATTGTGTTCTCCGATTGCTGCAGCTTGACCGTAGATATGCAATTCCCTGATTATACTTTGATGAGTAAGTATTCGGAGGCGGAGAAACCCAAGAGAATGATCAGCTTTGTCAATAAATTCAAGAAAATATTCTTTACTGTTTGATGCATCATATGATAATACTCGAAGTTTCGGTTTACCGATAATTGTATTATCTCTAATTTCACGGCAGCGTATACATACACATATTTTGTTTTCGGCATTCATTTTTGTTTGTATGATTTCTCGTAAATTCGGATTAAACTGTTGTACCTCCATTGAGGTTGTTGTGATATCCCTTGTTAATCGTCCAATACGGACCCAGGGAGGTACAACAGATGATTTAAATTCAATAAGCAGGTCAATGAGCTTTGATAATGAATACGGACGATACATGCCCTGTTTGTACCATGCGGCAAGGAGTGATCCTACGGTAACTGTAGTTGGATAAAGTTTGAGGTGGTCTGGTCTGAAAAACTGATCGATAAAGATTTCTGATAATTTTTCTTTATCATTATTGACGGTTGAACCTGGAAGATTTGGCATCATATGATAGGTGATTTTAAATCCGAAATCTTTCAGTAATTGTGTTGCTTCTTTGACATGGTGTACAAGATGACCCCTTTTTATCAATTTATACAGTTTATCGTCAGGCAATTGCACTCCGAGTTCAACATGTGTTACACCTAAATATCTTAAATACCATAGTTCGTTTTCATTAATATAATCAGGTCTTGTTTCAATATTAATTCCGATGATCCTTGAAAAAGCATGTTCATTCGTCGTCTGCGCATGATGTAGATTCGAAGCAGAAATACTTTTTATCGTTCCTGTTTTAATTATTTTTTGTATATCGGTATTACATGCATCAAAAATTCGCTTAACAAACCAAGTGCGATACTTTTTTTGATAAAAAGAAAACGTTCCTCCCTTGATTATAATTTCTACTTTTTCAATAAGATGTCCTGAAAGATAAAACATAATCAGACGGCTTAATACTTGTTTGTAGGGGTCATATTTGTTTCTAATTGCACGCATTACCGCTGGTTCATCTGAGAGATAGCTTTTCGGTAGTCCATCTTCAGTTGGACAGTACACACAATTAAATGGACATCCAATACCCTTCGTAAATACGGTAACGGGAATAACACCTGAGATGGATCGTGTTTTTGTTTTTAACAGATATGGTTTAATTTTTTGGATAAATCGTTTAGAAAAGCAATGTTCATTTCGAAGGAGAATAAAATACAACCACCAATTTGAAGGTTTAATTTTCAGATGCCAATTATCAAGAATCAATCTGTGAAACTGTTTTAGGGAGGCAGGTGGAGTTTTCTTGAAATCTTTTTCAAGTGAATGTAAAAGGTCAAGAAGTTTTTTCTCAATTCTTTTCGGAAAATTCGCAGGATAGTACATACTGATATAATAAGCTATGGAAAAATCAATAGATCAAATGGATCTTATTTTATCAAATCTATTTAAAGGGTATATCTCTACCATACATAGTCCAGGAGTGTTATTATCAGGAGGAATTGATTCCTCAGTGATTACGTATTTCATTTCTCGAAACTTTTCTCCTTATTTTATATATTCAATGGGAACAAAAAAAACAAAAGACAGAGAATTTATTGAAATTATGAGCTCTTTTCTTTCTCAACCGTATGATTGGACTGAAATTACAAAACAATCCATACAAGAAGTAAAACATGAAGTTTCAACACTATTAAAAAAAAATGGAATTTTGCCAAATCTTATGCAGCTTTCATTGGGAGTAGGATATTTCCTCATTTTTCAGAAAGCATCAAGGCAGGGAATCCGCTATATGTTTACCGGTCAAGGACCAGATGTTTTGTTAGGAGGATATCATAAATACAAAGGAGTTTTAGATTTAAACTCTCAGATTAACCAAGATATTATCCTTCTTGAGATAGATAAAAAAAGAGACGCGGCGATGGCTTCACATTTTGGCATTACTCTTATAAACCCATATTTAGAACAGACATTTGTTGACTTTGCACTTAGTCTACCTCAAGAATATAAACGGGATTCTGTTGTTGAGAAGTTAATTTTGAGGAAATTTGCTCAAAAAAAAGGATTTCCTGAACAAATAATACAACGGCCTAAGAAGGCATTTCAATATTCAACCGGTATTCAATCTATTTGTAAAAAGGTATAATATCTTATATGAATCCTCTTTTGTATTTATTAACTAATGGTTTGGCAGTTTATATTTCAGCATATGTGTTGCCGGGTGTCCACGTGAATGATTTTTTTGCAGCAGTTGTTACTGCAGTAATTCTTGGTCTTATCAATATGACCCTAAAACCGATTCTGTTATTTCTCACATTACCGATAAACATACTTACTCTCGGATTATTTACATTGATATTGAACGGCTTTATGGTAATAATCACAAGCAATATCGTTCCGGGATTTGCTGTAGACTCTGTTTGGTCCGCGATTCTATTCAGTCTGGTATTATCTCTCGTGAGTTCGTTATTTAATTGGGTTAAAAAAGAATAAGAAATATTATTTCTTGTTTTTACCGAAGATTCGATTCAGGTTTGCTGATAATTTTTTTATAAAGGATTGACTTTCAACCAGTATCTTGAGAGAGGATAATTCTTGCAACATTGCTTGTTCACCGCACATGATTCCTCTTTTTTTATCATCTTCTTTAAGAAGTGTTTTCCAATGAATGGAATCCACATGAGGTGTTACTATTAAATCTGCCTGTTGGACTTCATAGTTTGCAATATTGTGCATCATAATGCTAAAAGAGTGACGGGCTACTGAAAAAAGATTCACTCCTTCGTTGATTTTAAGATCAGAATAGTGTTTGTTGAGATTGACAGCGATGACGATATCTGCTCCCATTTTTCTTACAGCTTCAACGGGAACAGGATTGGTAACCCCTCCATCCACATAAAGTTTTCCGTCAATTGCTACCGGTTTAAAAAGCATAGGAACAGTACAACTGGCAAGAACGGAAGGACAGACAAGTCCCTGTTCAAGGGCCATACCGTTTCCAGTTGCAAGATCAACAGCTACGGGTTTAAAAGGTATTTTAAGCTCATCAAATGTCAAATTTTTTCCTAAAAAATCTTCAATAAATCGTTGTGCTTTTTTTCCTTGTAAAATACCATCCTTGAGGGAAGGATCAGTAACGATTGAAATCATATCCCACCAGTTTTTATCCATAATATATTCTTCAATTCTTGAAACGCTTTTTGTTGCGGCATAAAATGCGCCCACAATTGCACCGGCACTTGTTCCTGCAATACAGTCAATAGAAATTTGATTTAATTCGAGTATTTTGAGAACTCCTATATGAGCTAACCCTTTTGGACCCCCTCCCCCAAGTGCAAGACCTATTTTTGGCTTTTTCTGAAATAGAGAAAATTTCATGTATTTATTATACAAAAAAGACCATAATCTACTTGTCTAACAATGTGTAATAATGTATAGTAATAATTCTATGAATACTATTCAAACAAATAAAACCGAAGAACAGGAAGATACGAAGGAGGTTGGTGCAACGGGTTCAATTAATTCCATGAGCATACTAGATCTGACCGCCATTATTAATCGTTATATATTGGATATTGACAAGATAAAAGGAACACTTAAAGAAAAAAATGCTATGTACAAGGATGCATTTGAGAATGATGCTGAATATCATGAGCAAAATCTCAAAGTGAAGGACCTCAACAAACTAAAAAATGCAGCAAAACAACGAATATTAAAGACGCCTGCGTTAGAAGCATTATCCGCTCAGATTGCTGATTCAAAACTTGAACTGAAAGATCTCCAAGATATGTTGTCTGGGTATTTAGAACAGTATCAAAAAGTCTCCGGGACTAACGTAATTGAAACAGAAGAGGGGGATATACGAGAAATTGTTCCTGTTTACAAACTGGTCAAACGCAAAGCTTAATGGTTTTGGTTACATGCATTCCACAATCCTTTATTTTCTTCTCTGGCTTTTTGTTGTGCATTTCGGAATACCTCCTGATATTTTATATCCGGAGGAAAAGTAACAGCGTGGGCATATCCTTCCCTGACGAGAAGTTCATTTACAAATATTCCACTTGAAGTTGCATTGTTTGTATCGAGAACCCACACATATCTGAGCAATCTGTTGTATCTGTCTTTTTCTGAGATGTCTTTTTCCATTCTAATATACTTGTTTAGTACCATCTGGACGTTTTTTTTAAATGCTTCTTGACCAAAGCACTCTACTACTTTTTTTGGATCTTTTGTTTCCGGAGTATCTATACCGATATATCGGATAGTGATGTTATTATCTATCTCAATTGTATCACCGTCGACCACTCTGGTAACGAGGTGGGTTTCCGGGGCTTTTGAAACATGGGGACTTATGAAAATGGTGCCTTGTGGAATTACTGGTGATTTGTTTTTCCGTATTTGAAGATTGATAAAATCAAAAAGATAAAGAATTACCAGAAGCGCTAGTAGGGTTTTGAATGACTTATTATGAACACGTTTCATATATATTCATTGTATACTAAGTAAACTATGCCAAATAAAATTATCATAATCCGTCATGGACAGACATCTCATAATAAAAATAAAATTATGCAGGGTCATCTTGATACGCTTCTTGATGATGTGGGTCAGGATCAGGCACAACGAGTAGCAGCGATGATTATAAAGGAAAAAATTGACGTATTTTTTTCATCGGATCTTAAGAGAGCATTGCATACTGCACAAGTAGTAGCTCATCAGAAACCGATTCAGATTACTCCGCTATTACGAGAGCGTTATTTCGGTAAACTCCAGGGAATGACAATTGCAAAAATTGGTGAAATCATATCAGGATTTGGTTTAAAGGGGAATTATTCGTTTAAAGGAAGGGAAAAAGAATTTAACATTGAAACTGAGGAAAACATACACAAACGTATAAGTGAGTTCAGAGCATTGTTAGCAGGCTATAAAGGGAAAACTGTCGCATTGGTATCACACGGAGGATTTATTAAACGGTTGCTTAAGGCACTTGGCGCCATACAGGAGATAGATTCGGTATCTATACCAAACGCAACCCCCATTGTTCTCATCAAAAAAGGAGACGTTTATGTTCTTGAACAAAAGATTATTTGACCGTGACGCTTTTTGCAAGATTTCGCGGCTGATCCACATCGCAGTTGCGCAGGATA
>CAZYXQ010000012.1:0-6942 GCA_964651235.1 uncultured Gammaproteobacteria bacterium | reverse complement strand
TTTTTGCAAGATTTCTCGGTTTGTCAGGATCAGCCCCTCTTCCTAGTCCCAGATAATATCCCAATAATTGACCAACCGTCACGTTATAAAATATTGAATACAATTCATTTGAGTCCGGGGTTTGGATGTGATAGTCAAAAACCTTGTTTTTAAACGGTCCGACCTGAGCAATATATCCGCCTCTGCTTTTTAGCTCTATAGCTGACGATACCACCTCTTTGTAAACGGCATCATTTGCAGTAAGCGCAATGCAGGGCGTATCTTCCTGAATTAAGGAAATAACTCCATGTTTGAGTTCTCCAGATGCAAATGCTTCAGCGTGCAAATAACTTGTTTCTTTTAGCTTTAATGAAAATTCAAGAGCCGCAGGGTAATTTATATGCTTACCGATAAGATATACATGTTCGGCATTCATGATGTATTTTGCAAATCCAATAATCGATTCATGAAGATGTTTATGTATCAACCACTCTTTATATGTATCGATGAATCCTTCAAAACCGCGTTTCGTAATATATGAATGGATCGCAAAGAAAATTGCCAGCTGTCCGGTAAATGCTTTTGTGGAAACTACGGATATTTCTGGTCCGGCCTGTACCGGTAAAACATAATCAGATTCCCGTTCAAGTGAAGATCCCTGAGCATTGATTAAGGATACGATTTTAGCCCCCCTTTTTTTAGCAGCTTTAACGGCAATAAGGGTATCGGCTGTTTCTCCGCTTTGAGAAATTGCACATATGAGTGTTTTTTTATCAACAAGTGGAAGATATGGTAAAAATTCGTAAGCACCGATATTCTGCGATGGAATGTGCATGTCTGCGAAAAGGTATTGTGCTGCAAGTCCGCAGTATGATGCGCTTCCACACCCAAGAAACACAGTTTTATAACCTGTCTTTATCAGCTCACAAACCTTTTTAAAAGCAGACTGTTTTTGCATAAAAGCGTTTGTTATCGTATGTGGTTGTTCGTGAATTTCTTTGAGGGTAAAATGAGGATATCCGTCTTTTTGTGCATCAATCACATTCCAGTTAATTGTTTGAGGTTTTAAGCTTTTTCGTTTTCCGGTAATCGTCGAATACAGGTGAATCTTAGCATTTTTTACATATACTGCTTCGTTATCTTTAATAAAATAGACGAGTTTTGTTTTGTCTAAAAATGCAACTGGATCAGAAGCTATATAAACTGACGATCTTGTTATTCCAAGGGCAAGGGGAGAACCATTTCTACATATAACCATTTCTCCAGTTTTTCCATTTAAGACTGCAATTGCATTTGAACCGTGCAATTTCTTAAAAACCCTGATGCAAGATTCGACAAGTGTACCGTTTATCAGTTCTTCCTCAATGAGATGAGCAACAATTTCAGTATCTGTTTCAGACAAAAACGTGTGTTTGGTCCGATTCATACTATGTTGCAATTCTTGATAATTTTCAATAATACCGTTATGGATCACCGCAAGGTTCCGATGACAATCAGGGTGTGGATGCGCATTGATATCAGTGACGCCACCGTGTGTTGCCCATCTTGTATGACCTAACGCGACAGTACTATTGGGAAGGGTAGTAGAAGCACCTCCGATTTTACCTGTGTGTTTCTCAATTTGAACTTTCTGTTGAGTTTTATCGAAGATAGCTATTCCCCATGAATCATATCCCCGATATTCAAGTTTTTTTAATCCAGAGAGCACTGTTTGAGCAGCTTGATTTGTATTGTCTTGTGATACGGCAAAAATTCCGCACATAAAAAGAATATAAATGATAATATCAGTAAGTCTTAATGAAAGAAGAAAACCGCTTTTATGCCTTTTTTCCGGTTCCGTATTTTTCTATTACGGATTTCGTGTTGTAAGGCATATTCAAGTTGAACGGTGACAACTTGAGGGTTTCCGTAGATGCTTCGATTCGTATTGAATCGAGTCCGATTCCCTCTTATAAAGAGGGCCCTCTCCTCGTAAACCAACCTGTTAGGTTGGTCCTTACGCTCTTTTTGATAATATTTCTTTTTTTACTAAGACCTTATTCAACAATCCTATCAAATGGAACTACATATTACAAGGTGGGGTGTGAGTATGTTGGAAGGAAAAGGTAAAGATTATTATTGACTTGATTGCTCAATTGCCTTACAACAGATATAGTCTTGTTTAGACTCAGTTAGACCTTCAGGTTCAGCAAATGTAAACCCCTCTTTTTTGATATTTGTACAGTTTGGATAAAATGATTTGCGATACCAAAGACTCTTTAATGCGAAGCAAGATCCCGGAGCATATTGGGGTGTAGGCGTAGAAATTGTTTCAGGATTTTTATAACATCGATACTGCGCAGCTGGTCTTGTCTGATCAGAACAGGAAACACAATTATCTTTACCGCATTCGATTTCGCAGGTGGTAATGGTAGAGTAAATACAGGCTTGATCAAGTGCGGCTTTAGACGTTTGTGGAGACGTTTTTAAGTACTGAACAAAAAAGAAAAGTGTTAATGACACTACGAATATGAAAACAATCAATTTGATAAATGTCAATGATATGCACATTTTTCCGGAAGCGTTTTCTGACATTTTAACAAGTTAACTAATAGTATCAATATACTAAGTTATTTTTTTAAATCTGTCAATATGTAACAGTTGTATCAAAAAACCGGTAATGGAACCCAATACCAATAAAAGTCCTCCCGCATAAAGCGAAAAAGGAAGTATTTTTATAAAAAATACGTTTATGATTCTTCGAAGTGTGTAATGTTCATTTATGGTAATGAGTGAGTTCATTGTTTGTTCTTTTATACCCTCAACAATATGTTTTTCATACTCATACCCGAGAAGCAATGAAATAAATCCCAACAACAGGAGAATCGATTTTCTGGTAGGTTTGTAAAGTGAAAGGATAATTGATCCTATTATGCATGTTCCGAAAAAAAAGACAGGGACATTATGAGTAATAGTGAAATAAAGGGTATACCAAATATTTTGTTTCAGTTCAGGTGTAATCATATATTAATTTTAGAATAAACTTTGTTGTGATTCTACCTGGTTAGTACGTTGTTTAGATTGAGGAATGGTTCTGCCGAAAAGTCTATTAATAATTGAATAGAGTTCATATTCGGTGAGAAACGGTCGAAGGTTTTCATCGAACCCAATAAATGTGCTTTTCTCAAAGTTTATTTGTACAGGTACATCAGTTTTTATTTCAGAAAGCTGTCTTGCAAGAAGTACATCATTCTTATACGTTTTCAGAATTGAACGAATTCGTTCTTCTTTTACCGTGTCTAGATGTTCCATGAGTGATTGGAGTGTATGATATTCCTTCAGGAGTTTTGCAGCAGTTTTGGGTCCGATTCCTTTTGCTCCCGGATAATTATCTGATGGGTCACCGGAAAGTGCTTTATAATCCGGTATTTGGGTGGGAAGTACTCCCATTTTATGTAAAACTTCCTCTGGTGTGTAAATTTTTGTTTTGGCAAAACCTATCTGAGGTGAGACCATATATACATGATCATTTACTAATTGAAGAATATCTTTATCCCCGGAAAGTATCAACACATCAATTTTTTTCTTCTGATATAAAAGTGCGACTGTTCCGATCAGATCATCAGCTTCGTATCCATCTTTTTCAATATGTTGTATCTTGCCAGCCGTTAATGCGTTTTTAACAGCAGGAATCTGGCGTATAAAATCATCTTCAATTTTTGGTCGTTGTGCTTGATAGGATGGTGAAAGTTTATTGCGAAAAGTGGGTGCTGGTGTATCAAAACAAACCAGAACATATCCGGGATTAAAATCTGATATTGCTTTGTGAAGTATGGAGAAAAATCCAAAAATGATATTGGTGGGAAAACCCGACTCAGTTGTAAATGCAGGGAGGGCATGGTATGAACGGTGCATAAGTGCATTGCCGTCAACGAGTAATAGTTTATTCATAAGGATCGATGATTAATTATTACGAATACACACTGCACTTTCAGGATATTGATAGAGATGCTAAAGCTTGTTTTTTGCCTACAATCTTTTCAAAATCTTCCTGATCGAGACTTTCTTTCACCAGAAGTTCATGTGCGACTTTATCGAGCAAATCCTTTTTTTGATTAAGCAACGTGATCGCTTTCGCATAAGATGCATCAAGTATCTTTTTTACTTCCCGGTCAATATGACCCAACACTTCCTGAGACAATGTATTTTGTTCGTAATATGATTTTCCCCATTCAGTAATATCAGCTGTGGGGCCAAAATTAATCGGACCAAGATCGCTCATGCCATACTCAATCACCATTGCCCGAGCGATTCTTGTTGCCTGATCAAAATCATTTGCTGCTCCAGTGGTGATTTCATTAAATACTGTTTGTTCTGCAGCTCTTCCTCCCATCATAACTGCAATTTCCTCAAGAAGGTGGGTTTTCGTTTCATGGAGTTTATCTTTTGCAGGCGGAATAAGTGTGTAACCTAAAGCCATACCACGTGACACGATTGATATCCGGTGAACAGGGTCCGTATGAGGAAGAAAATGGCTTATAACAGCGTGACCTGCTTCATGATAGGCGGTTAATTTTTTATCCATGTCTGATTGAATTCGTTTTTTTGCAGGTCCTAGTTTGACTTTTGTTGCCGCTTCTTCAATATCTTCCATGGTTATTTCGGTTTTTGCTTGACGCGCAGCATAAATTGCAGCTTCATTCAACATATTCTCAAGATCAGCTCCGGAAAAGCTTACTGTTCTTTTGGCAACTTTTTCCCAGTTTACTGTTTTTGCGAAGGGTTTTCCCTGTGCATGAATTTTAATTATTTCTTTTCTTCCATCAACATCTGGATAGTCAACGATAATTCGTCTGTCAAATCTTCCCGGTCTCAAAAGTGCAGTATCTAATAGATCACCTCTGTTTGTTGCAGCTATTACTACTACTTGTTCTGTAGGATTGAATCCATCCATTTCTACCAGAATTTGGTTAAGTGTTTGTTCTCGTTCATCATGTGAGGGCATTGCTCCGACCGACCGAGCTCTCCCTATTGCATCTATTTCATCAACAAAAATGATAGATGGTGCATTTTTTTTAGCAGTCATAAAAAGATCTCTTACTCTTGCAGCGCCGATTCCGACAAGCATTTCCATAAACTCAGATCCTGCCATAGAAAAAAATGGAACATTAGCTTCACCTGCAACTGCTTTTGCGAGAAGTGTTTTTCCGCAACCTGATGGACCCACAAGCATAACTCCTTTTGGTGTACGAGCTCCCAGTTTTTTATATTTTTCAGGATTTTTTAGAAAATCGACCACTTCCTCAAGTTCTTTTTTTGCTTCATCAACTCCCGCTACATCTTTAAAGGTGGTTTTGGGAAGATCTTTATTGAATCGTTTCGCTTTTGACTGTCCAAATGAGAAAACTGAATCCTGGGCTCCGCGTGCTTGGCGAAAGAGAAAAACAAAAAAACCAAGCATTAATAGAGTGGGTATAAGATTACTTAAAAAAGCAATCAGTCCGCTTGAACCCTGTGTGTCTTTTACGATTATTTCTGTTCCCGTCGTATCAACCCCTTGATCGTGAAGGGTTTTAAGAAAACTGTCACCTGGTTCTTTATAAGTAACCCCCAGCTTATTATCCTTATAAAAAATGGCAATCCGATTATCTGTTACTTCTACTGTTATAACTTTTTTATCTTTCATTTCTTGAATTACTGTATTAAATGATATTTCAGGTATTGTTTGACTGGCTTCATTACTCACTGAACGGAAAGCAAAAAAAAGAAACAGAATGAGAAAAAAAATAAAAAATAGATTTTTTAAATCGAAATTAAAACTAAATTGAGCAGTTTTTTTTTCATCAACTTTTTTCTTTGGTTTTATGTTTTTCTTATTTATCATGGGAACATTTTAGCAGATTTTTGGTAAAATTGACAATTGTTATGAGAGTAATAAAACTCGATCAATTCGCGATACAAGAGGCTTCCAAGACCATACGAAATGGAGGTCTTGTCATTTTTCCATCCGACACGGTATACGGAGCGTTAGTAGATGCGCAAAATAATCAAGCCGTTGAAACACTCATTCGTTTCAAAAGTCGTTCCCCGGGTAAACCAATTTCAGTCTTTGTCAGTGATCTAACCATGGGTGAGCAGTTGGTGAAAATCACTCCTGAACAAAAAAGAAAACTATTAACAATTTTACCGGGACCGTTTACTTGTATTTTTCCGTCAAGACACAAGACGGTTCTTGCACTTGAGTCCGAAACACACACGCTTGGTATAAGATTTCCTAACTATAATAATGTCTTATCGCTTGTGCGTTCAGTTAATAGACCGCTTACTGCAACATCAGCCAACCTCTCCGGTAGATCCCCTCATTATTCAATTGAAAGTCTTTTGAATAGTTTACCTCAACACAAAAAAGATCTGATCGATCTGATTGTTGACGCAGGCCAACTTGAACGTAATAAGCCATCAACAGTAATCAATTTTGAGAAAGATACAGTGACCCTCATTCGAGAAGGAGACATTGTGGTAAAAGATAAAAAGACGTATATATCCAAAACACCCTCAAACACCATGCAAATCGCAAAACACATTTTGAGTAAAAACCTTTATAACACTGTTGATAAACCACTCATTTTTATTCTGGAGGGAGAAATGGGTTCGGGCAAAACGGTTTTCGTCAAGGGGGCTGCTCAAACTTTGGGAGTAACTGATATTGTATCTCCTTCATATGTAATTTATTACGAATATAATGTAAATCATATCGGTGGAATTAAAACACTTATTCATGCTGATATGTTTGCGATAGAGCAGGATGAAGAATTTAACCATTTGGGACTTGAATCATACTTCAAACCAAACACAGTTCTATTTATTGAATGGGGGAAAAAAGCAGGAACACTAGTTGCAGGGCTTGAAAAAAAATATACTGTAATCTATGTTAAAATCCATTATCGATAAAAAGGAATAAGTGAAATAAAAATTAAATGAATT
>CAZYXQ010000011.1:0-18276 GCA_964651235.1 uncultured Gammaproteobacteria bacterium | reverse complement strand
CTTCTTTTCTGACCGTAACGGTTCAGGAAGCAAATAGGGGGAATCCGTTTCAAGAACCAGAAGATCAATGGGTATCTGTTTTATAAATTCCTGTTTACCCAAGTTGTAGGTTACATCCCCATCAACACCCATATAAATATGGTGGATTTTTGCATACTCAAGGAGTTTCTTATCAGGCTCACAACAGTGAAATATAATAGTATTGTTATCAATTGTTTTTCCCCATTCGGATAATAGTTTCAGTGTGTCTTGTACGGCTAAACGGTTATGAAGAATGAGGGTTTTATTGTGTTCAAATGCAATTTGTATCTGTTTATATAACCATTTTTTTTGTAATAATTTAAAGTCGTTACTAATCGTATAAGCGTCATGCTTTGTTTTTTCATAGGTATAATAATCAAGACCCACTTCACCTATGGCAACAACCTTAGGGTTATGCATAAGTGAAAGAAGCTCCTGCTCCAACGGTAGTAATCCTTCTTCTTTCTCTAAAAAACTAAATAAATGGTGAGGGTGTAAACCTATTGCCGCATATATTTCTTCATAACAAGACGCTAGTATCACTGCACGTTCTGAAGTCTTCAAATCGGTTCCCGGTACAAGAATGTGGTTTACCCCGTTCGTATGAGCTTCATTTATAACTTCTCCTACGTTTTTATTAAATCGTGAAAAATTCAGATGACAATGAGTATCAAACAGGTTGCTTTTCATTATAAGATTTCTTACTATTATAGATGATGAGACACATTCGTTTAATGGCAATACTTCCTGTAGCTTGTATCTTTCTGTATTGTTTTCAACAAGGGGCTCAAGCATACTGGGTAAATAATAACGGAGTAATGATGTGGTATAACGGACAAGTCCTGGGTGAATCAGATGAGGTTGTATATACTTATGTGGTCCGCGCAAGACCTACTTCGTCAGTAACTCCGACACCCACATTTGATCCGACCCCCACTGAACCAGCAGGATTAGCTTTATTATTTAAAAAATTACTTTCAAATACGGATCCCTCTCCCACAAGTACTCCCATTCCCCAACCAGATATTTCATCCTGTTTCCCCGCAGGTACTCTTATCACCATGGCAAATGGTACAAAAAAACCAATTGAACAAATACAAGCGGGTGAATATGTTTTGTCTTATAATGGAGGAGTCCATGTATCAGCGCAGGTCCTTCAAACCGCCACCCCTATTGAAAATACTATATACAACCTGACTTTCTCTGATGGAAACATGCTTCACCTTACCGCAGGACACCCTGTATTTACCCAAACAGGCTGGAAATCCATAGATCCCGAAATTACTCGAAAAGAAATCCCCAATCTTCCCGTTGAAAACCTTGACATACAAGACGAACTGATTACCACTAACGGATCGGTAAAATTGACTCACATAAGTAAAGAGCGCTTACCTCAAAAAACATATAATCTCAACGCAATTGAAAATACCCATACGTTTTTTGCAAATAACATCCTTGTTCATAATAAGGCAGAGTCATATAATCCTGAAAGCCAAGCTGATGCCGGCCAATCACAAGGAAATGACAACGGTAATAATAATGGTAATGGCAATAATAACGGAAACACCACACCTTCATTACCGCCACCATCGCCAACAAAGACACATACATCACTCCCTCGCGTGGTAATATCAGAGGGTCCTACTTCTCCACCTATTCAGTATCCAACAGCTACACCACCTTTTTATTCACCTCCTCCAACAACACCAACCCAAGAACCCGGATCTGAATTGATTATCACCCATGAGGAAATGAATTTACCCTCACAACCTACTGCAACTCCTCGGCCCACACATACTCCCTACCCCACTCAACCGCCGTTAAGTCGTACCTTTACCAAATCTCCTTCGGTTCAAAATTCTAAAGGAATTATTCCCACTCCCACGCCAATTCCGGAAGCGTTACGGGGAAAAGCATCAACAATTGTAATAGAAATGCCTCCCCCTCCCCAAGACCCAAACAATCCATTCGCCCCAGTACCTACTCCTTCTAGTGTAATTTTAAAAGGCGAAGATATGAAAGCCATTAAAATTAGCGCCCCTGTTGCAAATCAAAAAGACCAGCTTCTAGCTCAATCATCAAGTTTGGATGTCACGATTGAGCGCAAAGAGGGTGACAATATTGGTTTGAATCAGGATGAGTTTATTATTCAAAAAGGGCTACAGACAGTTTCCATAAGCAGTAGTGTGAAAACCTCCGGAACCCTTTATATTGAAAAAAATGGCACTGCAGCACAAATTTCCATGCCTATTTCAATTGATCCGACAACGAATATTATGACCGTTGAAACCCCACAGGGACCCATGAAAGTATCGATTATGCCGGATGATGCACTTGGAATAATCGAACAACTGAAGGTGGTTGATAAATCGAATCCGTTTGAAATAATCCTTGAAGTACATGAGGGGCAACTTCAGTATCGTATTGCTTCAACAAAAATTCAAAAATTATTCTGGCTTATTCCGATTGCCATCCCAAGAGATATATTTGTAGCTGCTGACACCGGAGGACTTGTAGAGATAAAGCAATCAGCCCTCTATAACTTCATTTCTCTTTTTACATTTTAACTTGATCTAGAGGTGTCATTCTGACGCATCAAGAGTCACTCGTACTTCTTTTTCTTCACCATTGCGATAGAGTGTAACCTGTATTTGCTCACCTACTTTCATTTTTGCAATTAATGCTGCCATATCTTCTTTTCCTTCTCCTCCAATTTTTGCTCCATTGATTTGAACTATGATATCGTCTGCCAGTATTCCCGCCTTTTCTGCAGGAGATCCTTCAACAACACTTTCTACATATGCACCTTCAGGAAGACTGTTCATAATAGCGGTTTTTTTATCAATAATCTGATACCGTACCCCCAAATACGCCCGCTCAAAACTTCCACCTCTTTTATCAAATTCATCCAGTAATTCTTTTACTACATTCACGGGGATCGCGAATCCAATGTTTTGTCCCTCCTGAGCGATGGCTGCATTCACTCCTATCACTTGACCGCTTGAATTAAGGAGAGGTCCACCGGAATTCCCCGGACTAATTGCCGCATCAGTCTGAATCACATTGTCGAGTTTTTCCACAAAACCCTCAAATGGGGAACCCGCCGTGATTCCTCTGCCTAAACCCGAAATAATTCCCGTGGTAACGGTATTTCTAAACTCACCAAGCGGAGTACCGATTGCAATTGCCATCTGTCCCAATTTAAGTTTTGACGAATCACCGAAAGAAAGAGCTTTAAGACCGGTTGTGTTTATTTTTAAAATGGCGAGGTCGTTTAACGGGTCTCTATATATTTTATCCACATCATACTCTTTGTTATCATTCGTTAGTACTTGATATGTCGCTTCTGTGTCGGAAACCACATGTTTATTTGTGATGATAAGACCGTCTTTTGAGACAATAAATCCGCTTCCAATATTTTGATCAATCTGTTCTTTTCTTCCCGGGATTCTCCGGATACCACCAAACGGATCAAACGGATTAAACTCAAAAAATCCTTGACTGGTAGTTGTTTTTTTTATACCGATAGTCACAACCGAAGGTAGAGAATCCTCAACAACACGTGTAATAACCGACTCTTCGTATACAACTTTCTGTGTTGCCGTTTCCTTTCCGGGCAGGGATTG
The DNA here is from genome assembly GCA_964651235.1 of uncultured Gammaproteobacteria bacterium. GTDB lineage: Bacteria > Patescibacteriota > Microgenomatia > UBA1406 > GWC2-37-13 > YC2-FULL-38-9. Next base: position 14,629 of record CAZYXQ010000011.1, on the reverse strand, counting down.
TTTTAAAGAGAATGAAGATACATTCTTCAAGAAATCAAGTTTGGGGATAAGTCCGTAGGTTTGAAAAACCGAAAAAATGAGAAGGGCTGCTGCAAGAAAAAAAACAGTTTTTTTCATATAGGTCACTAGAACTAGTAACAGAACCTATTTTATATGAAATATTTCTGAAAAAAAGCTGAAAAAGTAATACATTCATTATTGAGCAAGTTCTTTGATTGCTGCATCAAGCTGGGTATCCATTTCGCGCTTCATGGTATTTCCTTCAGGGATAACAAGCTCTACCTTTTTATCGGGATTTATTCCCTTGCTGTTTATCCATTCACCACTTGGTAATACCCACTTAGCAACAGTCACATGAATACCCGCACCATCCCGAAGATCAAGCGCTTCCTGTACTGAACCTTTTCCAAATGTTTTCTCTCCGATGAGAACCGCTCTCTTATGGTCACGAAGTGCCCCGGATAATATTTCAGCTGCTGAGGCTGATCCTTTATTCACCAATACAACAAGTGGAATATCCAGTAATAAACCAGTTCTTTGCACTTTGTAATCTTTGTTCCCAAACACTTTGGATTCTTGTCTTACTACTAATGTATCTTTTGGAAGAAACTCCCCTGCTAAATATACCGAACTCTCCAGATATCCACCCGGATTATCGCGAAGATCCAAAACCATACCTATAATTTGTTTCTTATCCCACGCACTTTTGATCTCATTTATCTTAATTTCCCATTCATCTACCGTATTTTCACCAAATTGGTTTAACTTTAAATAGGCAACATTTCCACAGACTGTTTCACAGTCTTTTTGCTTTTCATCAAGTTTGGCTTCTACTGATTCAACTTTTATCGTGTCTCTTTTTATTTCTATAGTAAGTTCTTTACCGCCTCTTTCAACAGTCAGTGCAACGGTTGTTCCTTTTTCTCCTCTGATTTTTGAAACTGCCTTGGTTAGTACCCATCCTTTTGTGGATTCACCATTCACTTTAGTAATATAATCACCGGTTTTAAGTCCCGCACTCTCGGCCGGCGACCCTTTCAATGGTGCAACCACAGTCACACGTCCTGACTCCATACCCAGTTGAGCACCTATACCTTCAAATCGTCCCCCCAAATCATCTTTAGATTGTTTATTTTCCTCAGGTGTCAGAAAAAACGTATACGGATCTTCCAGCGAGGAAACCATTCCTTTAATTGCTCCGTAATACATTTTTTTCTGATCGAGTTTCTTACGGTCTACATATTTTTCTTCAAGCTGAGTCCACGTATCCCAAAACAGGCTAAAGTCCATCTCCTTAAGACTTGTTTCTTTTGAAGGTGAAGAAGATGAGTTGGCGGTACCCGTCTTTATTGAAGGATTTATTCTTAACCCCCCCTTATATTCGCCGATCTTATACCCTGATCCGAATAAAAAAACAATGGCTGAGAGAACAAGAAGTATATTGGTGATTTTTTTTGATATGGTCATACTGTTTGTTTAGATTAAAAAACTAGGAATAGAATATTATTGTACCTTTTTTTTCTTCAATATAGCAATAAGGTGCATGATGTTTTTGAACTTCGGTATAATCTTTAATCTGCTTAAAGACTGCATGGGGAACCATACAGGAATCTGTTGGCGAATGGAGAAGGATAAATCCGCGTGCACCAAGCGCCTCAAATTTAGCTTCATGATAGGCCTTTATTTTTTCGGCAACCACGATATATCCATTAATCTTCTCTTCATCGTACAAATCGGGATCATGTGCAAGATACACTGCTTTTCCACCCCATGTATGCGTTGCCTCTTTTGCCGGATATTCTTTAACTCCCTGAAGTTTGACCTGGATAAAACCACCCTTAATAGAATCAATAGTACCCTTTACGTTTGATGTAACCCCTTCTTCTTCTCCTAGATATATATCAATAAGCACTGAGCCTTCAACGTGGTTTACTTCTTTTAAGGTGCCTGAATACTCACTTACATACTGCTTGCTGCCAAGAAGTGACTTTTTTTCGGCCAGCACCTCTCCCTTTTGAATACTGTCTCCAACGAGTTTTTTTAGATGATTAAAGATTTTTTGAGGAGCTACATCGATTTTTTGACTTATGAAGATTGATGTTTCTTTACGGATTTCCTGTTCATATAGGGGAGTTCCCACGTCAATCTGCTGTCCTGATTTGATTAAGACTTTCGCACGGTCTGGGATAGGAATGGAAACATTCATTCTCTCATTATACGATAAAAGTCATTTCATTACCGCATCCCTTGATAGGAGACATAAGGGAGAAGGCTTAAGAATCTGGCGTATTTTATGTGTTTTGTAAGCAAACGTTGATGTTTGGCGCACACATACGAACGCTCTCTGTTCACGATTTTTTTTCTTGGGGAAAGAAATTTTTCAAGATTGTCAACTTCTTTATAGCTTGGATTTGATTTGAATTCGCAAAAAAAACATTTTGTCATATGTGTATTAATTAGTTTTTAATTTTTTAATTTTGAATTTTGTTATTTTTAAAATGGTATATCTTCCGGATTAACTGTCTCGTCTTGTTTTGTTTCATGAGTCGGAGTTGTGTCTTCTGGGGTTGCAACGTGCGCAACTGAGACAGGCTCCTGTTCTTTTGTTCCTTCGGATTTTACGCTTTCAGTATCGGCTGTTACTCGCTTTCCATCACCAAACACAATAAAATCATCCATCACGATCTCGGCAATTGTCCTTTGAAGATTGTCTTTTCCGGTAAAATTACGGTATGTTATGCGTCCTTCAAGAAATATTTTGCGACCCTTCGTAAGAAGCTTGCCACAGAGCTCTGCTAATTTTTGCCAGGCAACAATCCGGTGATATTGAGTTTCTTCTTTTGTCTGACCGTCCTGTGTAGTCCAGCTTCTATTTGTGGCAACGCCAAAAGTACATACAGCGGTACCGTTTGGAGTATATTTAAGTTCAGGGTCACGAGTTAAGTTTCCGATTAATACTACTCTGTTTAATGATCTGCTTGCCATATTACTCTTTTTCTTAAGCAACTAATAATAAGAATCGGATCAGGTTCTCATTGTAATTAAGCTTTTTCCGGAGTTCTCCCACCTTGCTTTTTTTTATATCAATTTTCCAGTGATAAAATGTTGCTGTACGTTGTTTTTTAATCGGGTATACGAGATTTTTTTTACCCCAGGTAGTCTCTTCAAGAAGTTTTGCACCCAGACTGGATATAAGTTCTTTAATTACAGTCAGTTCTTTTTCTTCATTCAGAAGAAAGGTTAGTTCGTATGTCATAAATAATATGGTTTGTTGCTCATGTCAGTTTTGACTTTTGAGCTTTTCAGTTAATCTATTAATCTATCTGTATATCATACCCTGAAGGGGTACAAATTGCAAGGGATAACGAGCAATGACTAAGTTGAATATTTTCCCAACAAGCCGCTCTTTTCCAACATCAGTTTTAAGCCGTTTTTAAAAAGATTGTCAACTGCCAATTCTAAATACGACGAAGATGAACCGGTTGTGGCAGTTCTATTCGTATCAATTGTTCCCGAAACGTGCTTGACTATTTCTTCTGCATCAATCCGTGCAGAACCAATTGACCTGTCTATCTCATCCCAAATCCTCTGCTCGAGTGAGGAAGCTTGTTGAATTTGGGTTAAAATCCCATCAGTTGCATTTCTAACCGGAGGAATCCGGTTTTTAAATTCTGCAATTCTTGCCTGTACTTGATCTCTAAATGCTGATGTTATGGTAAATGTATCTTTATTCAAGTGAAATGTTTCTTGAGTAAATGGCTGAGGATCAAAGACGACTTTTTCAGTTTGGCCTACTCCTAAAACACCACCTGTCAACCTCCTATAAGTACTCATATGACTAAATCTCCATGAAAGTTTTGAGAGGAAATTTTTTTCAGCCTCCATGGTTGCAAGTCTCTCCTCATATTCTAAAGCTTTTTGTCTATCTTTCGGGTTATCACTTGCCTGCAGTATGGGTATTTCGCGTTGCAATCGCTGTTGTGCTTCAAAGGAACACGCATTCCATGCTGATTCTTTGATTTGCAAACGGGGAGTTTTTGAGGGTTTCTTTTGATCAAGATCAAGTGTGTCTTCATAACCAATTTCAACATATTTTTCTGCAAGTGCAGGAGTACCCCGTAAGGCTTCCGCTTGTAAATCCTGTACATACTTCAAGACAACATCTAACAGTTGTGCATCTCTCCCTGTCAATCTATCAGCCTGCACAATATTCCGCATTACATTATCATCAAGCCTCTTTCGCCTATCCTGTCTTTGCCCTTCAATCAATCGTTCTTCTCGTGCGCGTCTTTCTTGCTGTGCTGTATCTATCTGTACGGAGTGCTGACTTCTGGCTTCCTGCATGTGCGCTCTATTCAAAGCTTGCTCAATAGTAAAAAACCCTCGTATGAGAGGACCACTTTCTCCTTTCAAAAGAGGAGCAATTCTCGCAGTGGCTGCTTTCATATACGGATCTGCAGCAATTGCAGTTTGATGATCTCGATTTCCCGGATTGTACTGACCATATATCAAGTCAAGCGCGGATTGAATGGTTGCATGTTGTCTTGCTGCTCCTTCTCCTGACACAATATCTTGATCGCTCATTCCCCACCCACCCTTATACTCTGCAGCAGATTTTAATATCCCTATCGCATACCCATCGATACTACGCAAAACCAGCTCTCTCATATTCTGATCCCACACTCCATCGGGATAATCTGCTTTTCCATACCCGGTCCAATCCGCTTCCATGCTTCTTCCTGCAACTGCCGCTGCCTGTTGCAATATGTCTGGATTTGTTTTTATTACTTGTAGCACAGCAAGTTCTGATACTGGACCTGGTAACTCCCCTAAATTACGCATGGTCCAGGTGCTACTTTTTGCATCCCATCGAGGTCCCATTCTACCCTCAAGAATTTTCTGCATTTCTCCATCTCTTATAATGTAATGAAGCGGTAACGAAAAACGCTCACCCCCATCACTAAGCTCAACTGATCTTAATGCTTCAAGACCTCCAAATCCCCGAGTCCCTGCGCTTTTTTCAAACTGCGCTTGTGCTCCTTGTTCTGCGGCTGAATACGTATCATCTGCCAATGTTGTCTCCCGTTCTGTGTGCTTTTGTTCTTTTGCTTTTTCAGCTTGACGCTTTTGTTCTTGTTCTGCCTGGATTCTTTCTTGTTCCGCTTTTAGCCTTTCCGCTTCTTTAATAGCTTCAAGTTTATGTACTCCCTCCGTTGCCTTTGTAGATATCTCTTGAGCAACACCTGCAAATGCAGGCTGACTCGTAAGTTCTGTTGAATTTGCAAGCCTCTGCAATCCTTCTAAAGCCTGACGATTTGTCATGTCTGTGTTTATTACCAAGTCGCGCCACGCAGTCACACACCAGTGTGGAATTTCTCCATGGGGAAATGCCCCACCAATCCGCCGTAACCCTTCAAGAAACTGAGTACCACCAGTTTCCTGAAGTCCGATTTCAATGAGTGCAGATGAAGATGTTATTAAGCGGTTTTCCCCATTTTGTCTTCTATCTCCCTCATCAACTGTTAAGGACCTTGATACAAGAATACTATCCGCACCATTATCACTGAGTCTGGATCTGTTTTGTTCAAGCTGAGCAATCACCTGTTCACGTGTAAATTGAGTTTGATTCTCATCCCCGTAAATACCAATAGCTTCTCTTTCATTAGGAGTCAATACGATTGTCCCGCCGCTTTCAATTTTTGCGAGTCGTTCCCCAAGAGATCGACCTGACTTTACTCCCTCGTCTTCTACATTACCAATCCTTGTGTTTAATTTATCCCTCATATCTTTTGGGCTCAAACCCGCTGTGGTGATAGCCGTTCGCTTTGCATCATTCTCCGCAGTTACTTGTTCAAACACACCGAATAAAGCATCTAGATCTTCTGGTGGTGGTTGATGAGCTTTTTCAGCTTGAGGGGTTACTTTTGGAAGTCCTTCATCTGCCATATAGTAATACTATACTTAATTTTCGTTTATATTGTCAAGTAAAACAGCTACAATATCATATGCGGAAAACAATAATTATATTTATTTTAACCCTCTTTCTTTTCTACACCCGCATCGTCGGTTTAGACTGGGGCCTCCCTTATCCCATGCATCCGGATGAACGCAATATGGCGGTTGCGGTACAACAACTGGATTGTAAAGCAATCTCAAATTCCAACTTTCAAATTCCAAGCAATATTACAAATCTCAAATCACAAATTGCAGATTGCATGAATCCGCATTTTTTTGCCTATGGCCAGTTTCCACTCTATCTTGCATGGCTCGGAATACAGATATTCCATGTTTTTGCGGGCGTATCTCAGACTATTACCTTTGAAGAAGCAACGATTGCTTTACGGATAATTTCGGCGTTGGCTTCAATATTAAACGCATTTGTACTATTAAAAATTTTTGAATTTATTACCAACAGAAACTCAAAAATCAAAATTCAAAACTCAAAAATACAACTTAAATATATAACCTTTCAGAAAGTTAAAGATTTAGTAAGGAAATTTGAGCTTTGCGGTTTGAGATTTGAGTTTATTGTTGCAATTCTTATCATTATTTTTTCTCCCTATACCATCCAGCTTTCGCATTTCGGCACAACTGAGAGTTTATTAATGCTTTTGTATTCGCTGATTATTTTATACTCTTATCAAATAATTATCCGTAAAAAACAATCCGATCTGTATCTCCTTGGTTTATTCTCAGGCCTTGCTATAGCCACAAAGGTTTCCTCACTCATATTTTTGGGAGTCCCGTTTGGAATACTGTTTTACTTACTCATACGAACAGGTGTTCGAAGTCGAAAAGAAATAAAACACATGCTACTTTCAATGATAAAATTGGGGGGTATTATTTTGATTGTTGCTTTTTTCTGTTCGCCTCATACCTATTTGTCTTTTTCCGATTTTATCTCTTCGTTAAACTATGAATCAGCTATTGCAACGGGTTCATATGTGGCCTTTTACACCCGACAGTTTGTTAATACTATCCCCATTCTATTCCAATTTACCCACATCTTCCCCTACGCTCTTGGAATCCCTCAGTTCACACTCTTTCTCCTTGGCTTTTTTTTCCTACCCTGGTCAAATAGAAATAAAAAAAATACGAGAATAGGAGTATTTTTTCCGACTTGGGATGCCCGAAGGGTGGGGCACCCACCGGAGGAACATAATATTCACTTAAGTATTTTTTTCAATCTTCTTCGTTTTTCCTTTCTCCTTTACTTCCTTCCCACATCCTTCCTTTTTGCCAAATGGACCCGGTTTATGGCGCCCCTTTTTCCCGTTATGACCCTATTTGCGATAGCTTTTTTGTTATATATGTATCAATTTGCAATTTTCAGTTTTCATGTATTGAGCAAGTATCGATTAAAAAATTGGGTATTAAAAATTGGATATTTTACTCTTATTCTTCTTACTATTCTTCCGGGAGTTGCTTATCTTTCCATTTATCAAAATCCTGATGTCCGTTTTACCGCTTCAAACTGGATTTATGAACATATTCCCGAAAACTCCCGTATCCTGTCAGAAACAGCTAATGTTATAGATATACCTGTTCCAAACCATCTTTCACCCAAACCCCGGAGTTATGATATGGTCCAATTTGATTTTTATTCTCTGGATGAAAATCCTGCCCTTCCTTACCAACTGGACCAGTTAGTTGAGGCTGCAGATTACATAATTGTTCCATCAAGACGAATTTTTACAAATCACACAAATCAAAAACCATCTCAAAACTCAAAGTTCAAAACTCAAAATTCAATATCTTTAACATATCCGCAGTTGAATGAATATTATGACAAGCTCTTTTCCGGAACACTTGGTTTTGAACAAGTCGCGAAATTTTCTTCCTATCCTAAAATAACATTCTTGGGCAAAACCTTCATTGAGTTTCAAGATGAAATGGCAGAAGAGACATGGAGTGTATTTGATCACCCCGTCATTAGGATTTATAAAAAAATTACAAATAACAAAATTCAAAATTCAAGTAAAAAACCCTATCTTGATTTTACAGATTATGAAATCATTGATTACCAAATCCAATCAAAAAACTATAGACTCCTGGTTGCGGATACTCCATCAAAATGGGAACAGGGCCTTATGTATGTCCGTTCTACATCTGATATTCGCGGTGCTGACGGTATGATATTTCTTTTTAATGACGCATCTGTTAAAAGTTTTTGGAATAAAAATACGGTATCGGACCTTGATGTATACTGGATTTTGGATGATGCTGTAGTAGGAACAGGATTTCTTCCCTCAATTGAAAAATCAAACTCACTCGTCACCATCTCTTCTCCGAAAGGAGTGAATAAGGTTGTAGAAATTGTCAAATAAGAAGGATTTATAAACTATCTTTTAAGCGCTTCAAGTCCAGGCAATGTTCCTTTTTCAATAAGCTCAAGCATCGCCCCTCCTCCTGTTGAAATGTGGGTAATTGTTTCTTTTCCTTTCAAATGCTTAATTAATGATAATGTATCTCCTCCTCCTAATACTGAAGTTGCAGAGGGATTTGCTACAATCGCATTAAAAATAGCAACGCTTCCCGCTGCAAACTGCGGGTTTTCAAAATACCCAACAGGCCCGTTCCAGAGTATGGTTTTTGCCTGGGAAATAATTTCGGCATAGTGCTTTTCGGTTTCAGAACCGATATCCAATGTCTCATCATCGGATAATACTTCATTTATCGACTTTATCTGTGGTGCATCTTGAGTATTCTCTTTATTTCCAATTCTCCTGTCAGCCGGCAAAATGATATTCTTTTTTCCCTCATTTGCCTTTTCCCATAACCGTTTTGCCTCTTGAACAAACTCATCTTCAACCAATCCTTTTCCTACTTCCTTACCCTGTGCTTTAAAAAAATTGTTAGTCATCGCTCCGCCGATTAATACATAGTCTGAAAACTCCATTAGTTTTTCTATAAGACCGATTTTACTGGATATTTTTGCACCTCCTATTATCGAAACAAGAGGTCTTTGTGGAGCCTCAAACACTTTTCCTATCATCTGCACTTCCTTTTTAAGAAGCAGACCTCCGTATGAAGGTAAATATGATGCAACTCCGACAACTGAAGCATGCGCACGATGAACACTTCCAAAGGCATCACTCACAAATACATCTGCAAGACCAGCTAGCTGTTTGGCAAATACCGGATCATTTTTCTTTTCTCCTTCATAAAACCGCGTATTTTCGAGGAGATATATTTTCTTTTCCTGAACCGGTGCGGTTCTTAAAGCGAGGGAGGAGTTTTTTGTAAAATCCTCAATAAGCACAATTTTGTAATCCGAAAAATAGGTTTGAAGCCTTTCTGCAACAGGTCTCATCGAATAGTTCATATCTTTTCCTTTTGGCTTACCTAAGTGAGACATAAGAATGAGGGTATTATCTTTTTCAAGAAGAAACTGCAGGGTCGGAAGTGAACTTTTAATCCTTGTGTCATCCGTTATCTTCCCTGAGCCGTCTTTATCAAGTGGCACATTGTAATCAACCCGAACCAAAACACGTTTATTTGTTATTTGGACCTCGTCAATATATGTAATGTCTGACATGTTATTTTTTTTGTTTCACTGAAAAACTGTTAAATGAAAGCGTATATTTTTTTCGACTTGGGATATCTTGCCCTATAAGGCAAAGAGGACCCACCGGAGAAAAAAAATATACGCCGAATTTAAACTATATATAATCACTCACCTTTTTCACCAAATCAACAATTCTGCACGAATATCCCCATTCATTATCATACCAACCAAATACCTTAACCAATCTCCCGTTCATCACCTTCGTATACCCCGCGTCAAAGATACATGAATGTGTATCCCCGATATAATCAGATGAAACAAGCGGTTCAGTTTCGTATCCTAATATGCCCTTCATCTGATTTGCAGCATGCGTTTTAAACGCTTCATTTATTTCCTCAGCTGTAACTTCTCTCTTCATTACTGCTGAAATATCGGTAAAGGATACTGTAGGAGTCGGTACCCGGACAGACATACCGTCAAGCTTACCCTTTAAGTCGGGGATTACTTTTCCGACTGCTTTTGCAGCACCGGTTGTCGATGGACCGATATTTAAAGCTGCAGCGCGTGAACGGTCTGGTTTTTTATTTGCCTCATCAAGAAGTGATTGAGTTGCGGTATATGAATGAATAGTAGTAAGATATCCCATCTCCACGCCAAATTCATTATGGAGCACTTTAAACATCGGAGCAGCACAATTGGTAGTACAGGAAGCATTTGAGATAACGGTCTCATTTTTCCAATCGATCTGATCTTCATTTACTCCCAATACCACATGTATGGTCTCCTGATCTTTTGATGGAGCGGTCAATACCACTTTTTGCACCGATCCTTTGATGTGTTTAACTAAATCAGCCTTTTTAGTAAATGCACCAGTTGCATCAATAACAACATCAGCTCCATACGTATCCCAGGGAATTTGTTCAAGCTCTGCAATCATTGAGGTTGGGATTTCTTTCCCCTCAATAGTAAGAGCGTTTTCTTTATATTCAACTTTTTTCCCGAATCTACCATACACTGAATCATATTTCAGTAAATATGCCAACATATCAGAGGTCGTTTTTCTTGTGTTTATCCCTACTATCTCAAATGCATCGCTCTCCAATGCAATCCTTGTAACAGCCCGCCCGATACGACCGAATCCATTAAGTCCTACTTTTATGCGTCTCATAAAAAAACAAAAAAATAAATTAATAATAATTATCGTGCCATTAGTTATACCAAAAAAAACAGTGTGTGAAAAGCCGTCATTTTTGGAACTTCAGATATTTTTCTACCTCATCGTTACTTCCGATTGCTATAGGGACCCGTTCGGTAAAGTTATCAGGCGCTATCTGAAGCGGATCTTTTTTTCTTGAAACCGCTCTTCCTCCTGCCTGTTGTATAAGATATGCCATAGGATTTACCTCATACATAAGCCTCAGTTTTCCGTTGGGATTTTTTGTATCCGATGGATAAAGAAATATCCCCCCTTTAAGAAGAGTCCGGTGAATATCTGAAACCATTGCCCCCACATATCTTAATTTATAGGGCTTTATCCCTTTCTTTAAGTGCTGTAAATACGCCCTGTCTTGCTCGGAAAATAACTCTGTGTATCCTTCATTGATCGAATAGATGTTACCGGATGACGGAATCTTAATGTTGGGATGTGAAAGAATAAAGCTCCCGATTGCAGGATCCAAGGTAAACCCATTTACCCCATCCCCGCAGGAATAAACAAACATAACGCTTGGTCCATAGATCACATACCCTGCTGCAACCTGATTTTTACCTTGTTGTAAGACGTCATTCTTTTTACGATAAATGGAAAAAATGGTGCCTACGTTTATATTGATATCAATGTTTGAAGACCCATCTAGCGGATCAAGAAAAACACAATATTCTCCCTTATGGCGCTTGATAAAATAAGGTTTGTCAAGCTCCTCAGATGCAATCGCGTGAACCTGACCGGACTCAGACAGAATATCAATGAAAAGATCGTTTGCAAACTCATCCAGACGTTGCACCTCTTCGCTGTAGGCATTTTTTTGTCCAGTTGAACCAAGAATATCAACAAGTCCTGTTTTTTTGATATGACTTGCAATGATCTTAGATGCATTCTCTATCTGAGTAAGAAGAAGAGTAAAAGAACCTGTTGCTCCGGTAAATCTCCGTTCTTCTTTTAAAATAAATTCCGTTAGAGTCACGACTTTGTTATACATAGGATTGAATTTTTTTATTCGTATTTAATACATGAAGCTGTGTAAAAAGGAACAATAACTGTTTTTCAAGCGCCTCTAGTATTGGTTGTTTTTCCGCCTCACTCATCTTCCACATCTCTTTTTTAAAAGGCCCAAAACCTTTTTTTCTCGTTTTATAAAAGAACTGCTCATCGTTCCAGTCTGGTTTGCGATCTGCCTTACAATTATTAGTTAACCATTCATATATATTCTGCTTAAGATGGGTGGGAAGATGGGTATAGACCGTATTCTGAAAACCGGTTGCAAGATGTATTTCAAGTGTCTTTACTTCGGGAAATTTGTTAAAAAATTCATCAGGTAGGGTAGATGCACCATGTTGTACTGCACCTCCGATATGATATTCTTCACGCGCTACCCTTCCGACATCGTTCAAAACTTCAAAATCCAAACTTACCTTTGCTAGTGCACCATCGGCAAGCGGAATACCCCCGTGACTTGTCCCTGTCTGCACACTCACCTTACTAATCCCTTTGTACTCCATTTCTTTGTCAGATTTGACATTTGACATTTGAGATTTGAGATTCCGTTCATATCCTTTCATAAATGCATGAAAATCCTCAACTGTACTGTTTTTTCCGCCAATATGACCGATTTCTCCACCTACTGAGACAGTGATGTCTTTGGGTTCAATGCTTCGAACATATTCAGTCATGAGGGCGGTCATTTCATAGTTATTTTTCTGCTGATCATCTATCTCCTTTTTTTCAAGATCAACTAACGTCGATGCGTCAATATCAATATTGAAAAACCCTGCCTCAATTGAGTTTTTGATAAGGTTTTTAATATTTCGTATCTCTGTTTCAGGATCTGAAAGAAACAATTTTCTATTAAACTGATAGTGATCTCCCTGTAAAAATACCGGCCCCCTATATCCTTCCCTTAAAGCTGCAGCAAGTATGACCGAGCTATATTCTTGAGGTGGTTGATTGGTATATTTCTGTTCAGACTTTGCAATTTCAAAAATAAACGGACCTATATGGTTTTGTGTCGCTAAGCGAAAAATAATCCGTGCTGTATCATAGGTTAATCCGCGGATATTCATCGCAGGAACCGTAAAGCCCCCCACATCACCCCTTCCAATTGCCATATAAAGCTCATGAATTGAAGCACAATACACCCCGTTTTCCCGGGCTTGTCTTTGTATCTCCTTTTGTGCTTGTTCCTTTTCTTCTCCCTGCGCAGATAAAACCGCTTTAACAATAAGTGAATCTATGTCCATAGTATAATTAGGTAAATTTAATAATTTTAACCTCATTATACAAGGAGATATCCTATGTCAACAAACTGTATATTCTGCGACATTGTACACAATAAAGTTCCCTGTTATAAAGTATACGAAGACTCGCTTTTTTTAGGATTTTTAGATATTGCCCCGCTTAATCCCGGGAACACACTGCTTATCCCCAAGATACATTATCGGTGGGTATATGATGTACCAGAGTTTGGAGAGTATTTTGAAACTGCAAAACGTATTGGTCTTGCGATTAAACATGTAGTCTCGGCAGACTCAATAAACTTCCTTACCATTGGTGAGGAAGTACCACATGCTCACATACGCATTATCCCACGGTTTGCAGATGATGGGGGTGTACTTGAGCTAAAAAATATAAAAAATATTTCAAAAGAAAAAATGCAAAGCCTTGCAGAACACATTCTCCAAAAAACAGCGTCTTCTGCCTAATTCATTTTTGCCAAATATCAATATAGATTATTATAGCAACCTAAACTCACTTCGGAGGTGTACTAAAACGAGGTGACGAAAAAGTCCGCCGGGATCTGGGGAAACGTTTGAATGAGCATAACTTGTTTTGTTACACCGCTTGTGGTTTTTGCGGTTGAAATGATAGTCCTTCCCTGGGGCATAAGCTGAGTACCGGTGAATCCTATACGGGTAGGTTTGTTTAACACACGCACTATCACTAATTTTGTTGCAGTAATATTTACCAGCTGTGATTCCGTACCACTTGCTTTTGTTCTAAATGTATACGGAACTCCATCAACTGATAAGGGATAAGAGCCTGTTGTGAAATTAATTTCATCTCCGCTTCCTGAAATGATATCGCATGGATCAATGATTTCTTTGCGCACCATATCTGCTGAATCAACAAAGGTAAGCTCCAGACTTGAACAGTCAGTTTCACCTTCAGAATTTACATACATCGTAAGATTTTGTGGCCCCCAATAACTGGGAGGGCCTGAGACTAATGAATCATAGTCTGCAAGATAAAAAATAAACTGTTCATCTCTTTGAAGAAGGGGGGTTACGTATTCGTTGGTTCTTCTGAGAAAAACCTCAGCCTGACCCGTGATACCGGATGTATCATATCCAAGCTCATCCAATCTTACATCTGCTTTTTTTTGCAGCGCAGCCTCAAGCCCCGCTTCTGCAGCAGAGAGCGCTTTTTGAGATTCTTCTTCAAGTTTGGTTATCTGTGTCTCTGTGGTCGAGTTAAATGCAATCGTCATAACAACAGTAATTGCAGCAGCCAAAAGCATCACAGTAATTAAAAGCACTTGGCCTTTTTTATGTGATGTATTATTTTTATGTATTCTAAATTTGAGTTTTGACATTTGAGTTTTGATTTTTATTATTGAACCTGTCTCCAATCATAGAGACTAATTGACATATATGGTAATAAGTTCAGATATGTCTGATGATTTACTTTTATAAAAAGTGATGGCGTATTTGCATTTTCAAGCCGCCGATCATCATGATTAAAGGTACCGCTTAAATCAATAAGGTTTCCGTTCACTTTTAGTTTGTTTTGTGAACTTCCGATATCCACTCCGCTTCCTCCAATTAAAATCGCATCAATTTGAGTAACATCTCCATCTATCACGATGTTTTTTGCAATGATTGCAACAGATGCCCCTGTCGGAGAAA
>CAZYXQ010000010.1:0-18738 GCA_964651235.1 uncultured Gammaproteobacteria bacterium | reverse complement strand
GGTATGTGAAAAAGGATAAAAAGCGCAAGGATTCCTTCTGCTGCTCCGGGGAAATACCGGTGTAAAATCGGTGAATCAGGCGAAGAAAATATACTTCCGTCAAGATAACTTTTGGCAATCGGAATATGATACATCTTGCTGTCAAGCTCAACTACATGATTTGTCAGACCCGCATATGTTCCCTGAAGAATAATAAATAAAAAAAGAGAGACTGCAAACAAGGAAGATAAAGAAAGTAACTTTCGATCCATAATCGGATGTAATTATATCAGAATATTAGTTAGTCTCGACAGATTCCCCCATCTGTCAGTCCAAAATGGACCTCATGAAAACATCCGAAGGTAGATCTATAAGTAGCACAGGTACCCGTGGCAAAGATTGCAGGTCGACGGAGATTTTTCATTGGAGCAACACACATACCCGACTCACACATAAAACCGGCAATACAAAATTTCATACCATCTTTATATGGAATACGGCAAAACTCCTTCGGGAAAAGACCTGCTCTTCCCCACACACCACCCAGTTTTACACACTCAGCTTTTGTAGAAACAACAGCTTGTTTGGTCCCTGATTCACCCGGATGTACTAACATATATAGTAGTGAATCAATTGAGCCAGCGCCAACCAGTTTAAACACAGAAAAGAATATAAGAATAAAGAAGAATAGGAGCAAAAGCTTTTTACCCTTCATTGTTATTTGAAGTATAGCAAACCCCATAAAAAAACACTATCCTCTCCGATACAATAACTTTTACAAGTTACATGCAGTCAAAAAGCAATAGTGTTTTTTGTTTATTGTTTTAGTAAGGTCGTCTGTTATCACGATCTCCCCGGTTGTAGCCTCCGCCACCACCACGAGGTCGTTCTTCTCTCGGTTTTGCGACGTTTACTACGATTTTGCGGCCTTCAAGATCTTTTCCGGCCATTTCAGCCTCAGCTTGTGCTGCTGCTTCCTCGGTTGCAAATGTGACAAATCCGAATCCTTTTGACCTGCCTGAATAACGGTCTTTGATGACCACAGCCTCTACGACTTCTCCGTATTGAGCGAATAAATCTTTAAGTCCTGCATCCTCTACTGACCAAGGCAAGTTTCCTACGTATAATTTCTTTTTATCCATGTATGTATATTCACCTCCTTTCATGAAGAAAACCAAGTTTCTGTAAATGAAGTTGTTTACCCTATCTCCAAACCATACTCCCATTTAGAACTCTATTCTTCTACTCTCCATTATATCATGTAACTGTGTCAAATCAAATTTGGTATGAAATTGAGACGATCTCCGTACATGATACGTGAGTCCATGAAAATAGCTGTTTTTCTGATAAAATAGGAGTACTGTTTTTTTGTATTTGGGGAGTAGTGTAATGGTAACACGCCTGACTTTGGATCAGCGCGATTCAAGGTTCGAGTCCTTGCTCCCCAGCCATCCTTCGCTAAGCCAAGATTTCGAATTGGTATGCTATATACTAAGGTTTTTATTATGTGTACTTTCTCCTTAGTCAATAGATTTCAGATGTTCTACCACCATGTGACTTAAAAATGCGATAGTAATTATTCATTCACATATACTAGCCGTTTCTTTAGGTCATTGCGTAACCAAAGAGTTGTTTTTTTACCTTTGACTGATATGCTCGTATATTCTTTTAATAAATGAGGAAATAAGCGAGCATAAAAATCCGGTTCATCGTTGTATCTCAGATTCCCCATGAAGATAACTGCGGGCGGATTTTTTTGTAATGCTGTTAACCGTTCTTCTCTAAACTGCGGTACTGAATCAATCCATGGAAACCAATAGGTAAACCTATCTGGAGGCATGCGATCCGCAAAAAAATAAAGTTCTACATCATGGGGATATATAAGAACTGATTCATTTCTTTTTGAGAGTTTATTGATCAATGACCCCGTTTCTTGCCTATAACTCCAAAATACATGATAGTTATATCCTGACTTCAAGGACTGTACAAAAAGTGGTTTCAATGAAATCATACCAGCAATCAAAACGGCTATAAATATTCCCATACCAATAATTCTCCGTAATATGTTTTTTGATTTGATTTGTTCGATAAAACATATGACAAAACACGCACATGCCACGATAACAAATGAATATATAACAGCGTTAAAAGGTACTCCCACCGATACCTTCACTTCCTTCATTCGTGTCACCAGAATAATGAGAAAAAAAACAATCACATTGCGTGTATTTTTACTTTTTATAAGCTTTAACAACAACCATACAAAACAAAAATGAAAAATAAACTCTAAAAACTGAAGAGGATTGGTAACTTTGATAAATAAAAGAAGTTCATTTTTAAAAAAGGAAAAAATAGTATTGATAAGCGAACTGAATTGGGATGAAGTATTAAGAAAATATTTTGGATATACAATAAAATTAAAATACAATCCCTGATACAAAAAATCATGAAGTTGTCCTGAAAAAAAGAAAAGAATAAGAGGGATTATGTTTAATAATAAAATCAGTAAACAATTCGAAAATAATATTGTTTTTTTATCACTAAGCAGAAACGGAACCAGTAACAATATACCCATTAAAGGAAACGTCCAGAAAGCTAAAGATCCAAATAAAATAACAAGAAAACGGGTAAAATGCGTCGGTTTTTCCCATTTTAAAATAATGGGTAATACCAACCAGGTAATTGCACTTACAAAAACCGCATCAAACACATCGATTACAATTACATATCCCTGATACAGAATAAAAAAGAGAGAAAGTACACCAATCCAAAGTGAGAAGCTGTATTTTGACTTGTTATTTTTATAACTAATAAAAACCAGGATGTAACAAATTACATACAAAACCAAAAGTGATAATCTAAAAATAGCTACAGTCCTTGCAGGGACAGATGTTGACCACAACGGAGTAAAAAGATATACCCAATAATAAGGAAACGGAAAATGATGACTAAAATTTTGAGTGTAAAGTAACCTTCCGCTTTTCATCAAATATCCGGCTACAATATGATCAACTTCATCGAAATTCCCCATGAACGTCCTGTTCAGAAAAAAAATAAATGAAAAAAAAAGGAGACTAAGTACGAACAGCAACAGAGGTATCAGATTTTTCCTACCATGAGGAATGAGTCCGCGGAAAAAAAACATGACTTATTATACAATTTCCCACTTAGTTACCCGGAGTCAACCAACTCCCTAAGATATCTCTCCCCACAAATGGTTTCCTATAGAGATGAGATCATATAAATTACCAAGCGGTAAAATCTGGGCGGCCCAGACAATCGCCGGTTGGAAACTCGTGAAGAACCATTTTCCTCATTTATTCAGATAAGAGAACTTAATGACCCTTATTCCCATATTCAATATCTTTGAATACGATATGGGTTTCTTGTATTCTTTAAAATAAGAACTAGTCGTTTATACTAAAATATGGTTACCCAGGAGCTGTTAAACTACATCAATCAGAAACTTAAAAATGGAGTGGATAAACAAATCATAAAACAAACACTTTATCAAGTGGTTGGGAAGAAAATTGGTTGAAACATATTGTCAACGAAGTCCTTATGCTAAGATAGATTAGACATGAGCAAAAAACACAGAAAGAAGGAAACTATGTTTTACTTCTACATCCTCCGCTGCGCCGATAGTACACTATATTGCGGCCAGACTAATAACTTAACAAGAAGGATACAAGAGCATAATACTGACAAACATAAATCGGCAAAATATGTACGCGGAAGAACACCCGCATATCTTGTGTACAGTGAAACATACAAAACGCTTCAGGAAGTAATGAAGCGGGAATTGCAGGTGAAAAAATGGTCAAAAGCTAAAAAAGAAACCCTTATTACCATGCCTTAAGTAAGATTTTGGTTGACAAGACAATCCCCATTTGCATAAAAGAGAGTATAATTTTCAGATCACCAATATCATATGAATATTGAAGATTATCATAGACTGGTCGGAGGAAATAAAGTACGGGACCATAGATTTGTTAATGTCCCCCCGGCACCCGAAATCCGCGATAAAATCGCCACACTTTTAGGCATGTACTCCCTTAGTCTTGGTCGACTCGCGGACATGATGGGTATATGTAGTACTTCTACCCTTTCTCTGGCTTCATACGGCCGGGCAGGATACAAAATGACTGATCAAATAGTACAACGTCTTGACAGCTTAATAAACTCCTGTGAATCACCTCCGAAGTAAGATTAAGCCTTCAAGGCAGCGGAAATGAGCTGTTGACAAAGACGTGGATGGGTATGGGGGATCAAACAAAACATATCTCCCAAGATATGGCGGGTCATCTGTAGTTTGTGAACCCGGGTTAGTGGAATAGACACCTCTCCTTTAGCATGATCTTCTTCCCAATCGACCATTGAATCAACTAAGGTAGCGACTTCAGAAATTTTGACAATATAATCAGCAAAACGATCATAGCCTCCATATTGTCTGGTTTCTGCGTCAGTCAAAGTCAATAAAAGCTCCGCTGTTAGTCTTCCCTCTGCTCTTCGCTTAACAATATATTCATTTAATGAAGTTGAACTTGACACATCTAAAGTTGCATCTTTTAAAGCTGCTAATTTTTGCAAAAATTGTTCACGGACTTCACTTGGATATCTTTTCATATTCGACACAAGTGCATCTAGTCCATTATCTCTGATAAATTCATCAGGTTCCTGCTGTTCAGTTCTTAAGTTCTTTTGGATTACTGTAATAATCTCATCCGCTTTCATACGTTTACTTTGCCCCTGACTTACTGGTATTTTATCAACTACTGTATCAACTTGTTTAATAGCATTCATGACCACTCTCCAGGATTTTTGAGTCTTGTCTGGGAGGCTTATACCAAAAAAAGGCGGAACAACCTCTGAAAGCATACGTGCTGATGCAATATATGCATTTGGTTCTTTTACCATTGGTAGAATTACTTCAGACATTTCAATAGTATAGCATTTCACCCTCAAAATGAACCTTTAAATTAATGTATGACTTAAAGATGCCCAATGACATAAAAAGTAATATAATTACGAAATATGGCTGATTATGATGCGGTCGCAAAACTGTATTCTGATACAATGCCTGATGAAGGAGATTTTTATCATAAAACTCAGATTGATCCATTGGTGTATTCCATCATTGGGAATCCGATGAATAAGGTAATCTATGATCTTGGTTGCGGTAACGGATATGTCGCACGTAATCTCGTAAAGCGGGGTGCAACCGTTTATGCATCAGATATCTCTTCCAAACTCGTTGATATTGCCAGAGAAAAAAGCAAGGGGTTGGATATATCATATGCTGTTCATGATGCGACGGATTTCCATGAATATAAAAATGAGATGTTTGATGTCATAGTCATGAATATGGTAATTCACTATATACAAGATCTGGGCTCTCTATTCAAAGGGATCCAACGCGTGTTAAAACAAGACGGGATATTTGTTTTTTCTACAAATCATCCGTTTCGACCTACTTATCCGTACTCAAGCTGGACCATGGGTAAAATAAATAATAAAGATACGCTCTTTATCAAAGTAACCGGATATCTGAAAGAAGAAGAGCGGGAAGGAGTTTGTTGGTGTGATAATAAAACCAAACTTCATATGTTTAACCAACCGCTACACATGTTGATAAACACCATGACTCAGCACGGCATACTAACCTACCGTCTGGAAGAACCAAAAGGAGACGGATTTGCACACGATTACTCAAAAGAACTGCAGGATTCACACTTTATTCCCACCTTTATTGTCATCGGCGCTAAAAAAATATATACACTGCCGAAGTGAGATTAAGAATCCAATACCACTATGTATGAGTTTTATTTTTGCTATATTTAATGAATGAGAGCAAAGCGAAAAAAAGGTGTTAATAAAACATATTTTTTAATTTTTTCACTTGTCTTTCTTATTTCTGTCATTATTGTTTCATTTTTAGTTGGACTCCATTGGCATGGTACCATCGTTAGAAAAATCCCTCCAAAAAAACTAACTTGCCAAGAGCACAATAATTTTTGGGAGACATATCAGATCGACTGCTATTCCCCGCTCACCGAAAAACAGAAAAATTTCATTTTCTCAAATCGCCTCACCTGTTCTCTTTTAACCAATAACCAACTTATGGATGTTGATAAAAAATATGAAAAAAAGCTCCCAAAAAGTTATCATGAAATTGTACTTATAAAAACTGATTACGTAAATTTTACTTTAGATTTTGATTTACAAAATAACGAAATTATCAGGTCACGTGAACCCGGTGAGCCTATGAAAAATCCCTACGAAATTATCCAAAATGACGAAAACATAATAAGTGCAATTAGAAAAAATAAATTTGATGATTTTTTTGGTTATGAGTATCAATATATAATGCTGTCAAAGAAAACGGGAAAAGGAATTTCTACATGGGCAAATACTGAAGATTTCAAACCTGATAGTGATAGTATAAATACAGAGTTTTTTCAATGTGAATAATCTCACCTCCGAAGTGAGATTTGACTACTATAAAGCTCTAAATATCTAAATCAAAAAATACTTATTCATTTTGTAAGATAGTAAGACTTTAAAATCTGAACATAAGGTTCTTCTGATATACTAATTCCAATGGAGTTAAAAACGGTCTTTCTTACGATATCAACGATTACAGCGCTTTTTTCTCCCCTTATCGGTATCATTTCCATTCTGAAAGGACAGTTTCGTCCACAGCGGATGACGCGACTTCTCATATTTCTTATTTCCCTGCTTTTTGTGGGCACGCTTTTGGCCCAGCATGATACCAATGGGATTTATATCGCAGGATCGCAGCTAATCGGAAGTCTTATCATCTTTCTTCTCTCCCTGAAGCGTGGTATCGGAGGAACAGGAAAGATAGATTTGGTTGTTTTCATCATGACCATGGTTTCACTTTTTATCTGGCAAACAACCCAAAATCCGGTACTCGGACTTACAATGTCTGTCCTTACTGACCTTATTGCATTTACTCCGACTCTCGTTAAGACATGGCACCTACCACATACAGAAGAATGGAAATTTTATCTATCAGATGTTATCGCAAGCACATTCAGCATTTTTTCAATCAGCTCTTATTCATATGGTAATCTCGTCTTCCCTATATATATCTTTCTTATAAACATGACAAGTGTCGTCATGATTTTAGGAAGAAAAAAATGGTTAGGAACACATGTCTCTCGTTGATCTGTATTATGATGCATCTTATCCTTATGTATACTATTTGCTTGTTATACTGCAATTATGTCCCATAAAAATATCCGTATCCTTAAGTGGTTTAATTTTTTTACCGATTTTAAATTGTACGCGCCACTTGCAATCGTCTATTTTTCACGCGTTACCGGATCTTTTGCATTGGGGATGAGCATATTTTCAATTGCGATGATTTCATCAGCCCTGTTTGAAATCCCCACGGGAATATATTCGGATAAAATCGGGAGGAAAAAAACAGTTATGTTAGGAGCTGCTTCAGCTATTCTCTATTCGGTGTTTTATGCAATAGGAATCTCATATTGGTTTTTGGTAATCGGTGCAATTTTTGAAGGGTTTTCCCGATCTTTTTATAGCGGTAATAATGATGCGCTACTTCACGACACACTGGCTGAAACTAAACATGAACATACTTATGATGAATTTTTAGGTAAAACAAGTGCGATGTTCCAGCTTGCTCTGGCAATATCATCAACAATAGGAGGTATTCTTGCTACTTGGTCTTTTTCCCTGATCATGTGGTTGTCCGTGATCCCACAACTTCTTTGTTTTCTACTTTCATTGCACCTAAGTGAACCGAAAATCAAATCAGCACAGGGAAATGTTTTTGCACATATTTCTGATGCATTCCGCCAATTTATGCATAAACGAAAACTAAGACTATTGAGCATATCTTCCATTTTAGGGGAGGGATTCGGAGAGGCATCTTATTTGTTTCAATCCGCTTTTTATAATACACTTTGGCCTGTCTGGGCTATTGGATTCGTTAAAACATGTTCAAATCTCGCTGCTTCTCTCAGTTTTCATTACAGCGGAAAACTCCTGAAAAAAGTGGACGGTATAAAAGTATTTATCATTGATAATATCGTAAACAGAACGATAAATATACTGGCTACTGCATTTCCGACCGTACTATCACCCATATTCATGTCATCAACTTCCCTCTTTTTCGGAGTAACAAGCGTAGCACGAAATTCGCTGATGCAAAAAGAATATACAAACGAACAAAGGGCTACCATGAGCTCGTTAAATTCTTTTGCGGGAAGTATATTTTTTGGAATTATAGCATTTCTCCTGGGTTTAACCGCAGACAAATTCACCCCGGCAACAGCACTCCTTTTTCTCCAGGTTTTCCAGTTTGCTAACTTGATAATCTATTGGAAATTATTGAAAATTAAATGATCTGGAGTACATTGGTGGAGCTTATTGTAATTTGGTATTTTTACCGTTTAGAAAAAGAAAAACTACGTATTAGTTTTTACCTCTCAATGGGTTATAATAGAGCATGAAGTTTTCCTATAAACCACAAATAAAAGAATATCTTTTCAGTTCACTTATCATATTTGCTCAAAATAAATTGATTATTCTTACCGCATTCGTTCTTGCTCTTCAAATGTTTTTTTCTGTATTATCCCAATTACAGAAAAAGTTTCCTTCACCCGCTGAACTAGGCTGGATATTGTCAATGAATATTGTAGGAAGTACATTGTTCTTTTTTGCACTCTACGGATTTATGCTCATTATCGGTTTGATAGCTTTTTATATAAGATCCATGAATCTTAAATCATTCTTCACAGAATATGTTGAGCTCAATTTTGACGATCACGGCTTTTCTTCAAAACGAACATCAACCTTAAAACAATACAGATGGGAGTGTGTTAAAAAAATGAATGAAACAAGTCAGTTTTTCTTTGTACATCTCAATGATCCACATACGCCCTTTTTCATCATTCCAAAACGGATATTCAACACTCCTCAAGAAATCATCGAATTTAAATCTTTAATGCAGTCAAAACAACCGCCATCTATAAAAAAATAACTTCTTGTACCGTTATCATTATTTAGTAATCATCTACCAAACCGTGCAGTTTGAAGCATAGTAAATAGTTGGTCTAAAGTTTCTTTGTCTTTTACATGAAACATTACGGAAAACTGTGACCATTTGCTTGCCTCTCCTGACTCTTTAATAAAAGGAAATTGAAAGCAGTCCAAATATGTTTCTGTTGATTTGTTTTGACCATATGATACTTTATATGGTTTATTGTTTATCATTAACTCTTTGGTAAACATGTTAAACTCTTCTGGCGGGCAACCTCCGCCTAATCCTGATGTCGGACCAACTAAGCTAATATCAGTATTTGGCCATTCTTTTTTATTTTCTTGTGAAGTATTTATCCCGATCAAAAACGTATCTGCAGCATCAATGCATTTTCCTGGATCTTTATAAAATTCTTTATTTGACGGATAGCATGGTATGACTGTATCGGATGGGGCAAGCGGATCACGGTTTTTGACGGTAAGAGTCCAACCTGGAGGTACATCAAGTGTAACATCAAGATCAGGATTATAAACCGTTCCTGTATCTGTTTGCTCCTTGTTGTTCAACTGAGTACTAACTTCTTGAGTTGGCTCGACTGAGGGAGAAATTGCTGATTTGGTAAGAGGTGTTGTCCTATCAGATTGTTGTCTTAGTCCAAACGAATAGGCAATAAAGACAACAACCGGAATAAGAACTAATAAGCCAATTATCGGAACATATTTAAAACTATTCGGCTTATTTTGAGGATCAGAAGGTTGATTTTGAGATGTTGTTTGTTGATGTGTTTCCATAGTACTTATGATAACAGAAAAAAATATCGGTTCACCTCCGAAGTGAGATTGTTTTATCTCATAAGAGCTTCACTTAACACAAGATACACCCATCCAGTTGCATGACGTATACGCGGATTATGCCGCTCAAACTGTCTCCCCCAATCTATGTCGGGATTTGTATAGGTAGCATTTAAAAATCCTGCGATATGAATAGGAGACCATCCTTGATCTGCAAAGGTAAGAATGATATGACGCAATGCATCAGGCTGCAATAATAAGGGGTTCGGCTGATCGAGAATATAACCAATTTCAGGATATTGTAATTTTATTGCTTCATAGTTTCTGTATGTTGATTGCCATTGGTCTTCCGGATCAATCTGGTCGTATTGTTCGAGTTGTTGTTGAAGTGCAAAAAGCGGAGATAGTTTATAGTCGCCAATAAGTTTCCGTATCCCCTCTTCTCTACTAATCGGTATACCCGTACCCATTTCTGCCAAATTTGCCGCTGCTCTATCTTTATCTTGACGCTCTTGAATAAGATGGGGAAGAGCACGTTGTCCTTGCTGTGATTCTTTGATAATTCTAAACAAAAGAGGTGTTTGGTCAACTACATTATCACCGCCAAATTTATACGGATGAAGTAATGGTTTAACATACGGAGAACCGGGACCTGCATATTTTCCAGTTCCTGCATGACGCAGTGCACAGGTATTATCAAACGCAATCCCCTCACTTCCTGTGTCTGAAATATCAACACGTAAATTATAATGTTTGTCTCGATAATTTTTCATTGCGGTAAGAAATACAAACTGCTGTAAAAAAGTACCTGCACGAAATAGTTGTTCAAACTCTATTGGTAAGGGGTATTTTTGTTTAGAAAACTGCACTGCCTCCTGTTGATGTATGGTTACTTCAGGTTCAACTTTTTTCCCCAGCTCAAGCAATTCACCAAACACTGAAGAATCTCTATTTATACTTGTCATGATATGATATCCTCTTCCAGTCATAGTAGATAAATAATCGATACCATAGGAATGAAGAACTTGACTAACTTCCATATAAGCTGCTTCCATGTCTTGAAAAAAGCCCAGTTGATCATACAGTTGTCGAGATGGATTTATAGTGGAGTATGATTCAATATCCCAATATAATTTTAATTCTCTCGGTTTATCGTTTTCTCCTCTCAAACCATTCCGCAGACTATACCCGATTTCAGTAAAAGGATCATGTTCTAATACAGTAGGAATTTCACCTACATCAATAGATCTTGCCGGTACAGGTTTTTTTTGACCATATACCGTTGGATTGGAAACGATTATATAATCAGAACGCGCACTTGCTGCAGTTGCAGGATCTCCCAATACCTGTCTCATGCTTTCTTGTCCGGCTATACCAACTAACCCTAAATGATCATATACTGCTTGCCTTACACGTGGATCCCCATACCAATTATTACTTATTTGTCTTGCTTCAGAAATATTCATATTGTCTGTTGTAATAAAATTGCCATCTGCCCCATCTCAGATTCACTTCTATGATGAGATTCTATAACTGCCCGGGTCATAGGAACTTCTTCTCCTTTCATCCATACCCCAATACATTGAAGCACGCGTTCAACATCAAGCCACTTTTCCTGCATATGTGAAGGACGTGCAAAGGAGTATAAGTGCTCTGGTGAAAATACTTCATTGTCTAATAAACCGGGTAAACCATGGGTATTGTGAATTTGACCTTCAATATATGCTTGAGCTATATGAAACCCTTCAATAATTTCAGGACCAAATCTATGAGTAAGCACAGTAAGATCGTTGAGTAATACATCATAATAGTGTTCATCTGTCACCAGTTCAAACCCCGGTATTTGATGAAACAAATGAACTACATTATGCCAATGATGAGCAACATCAAACAACAGAGTGATTTCGGGTGATTCTGAAGTATTAATGTCAGATAAAAGCGTTATCATTTCTTCTAATGTGGATGGATATTTCGGATACTCTAAATTTTCAACGCATAGTTTAAAGGAATATCCTTTTTGTTTTTTATGTTCAATCACTTCTTTTACATATTGAGTCGCTACTTGTCGTTGCTCAACTCTCTGAACCCAATTATCGATCTGAACAGGATGAATAACAAAATATTCTGCACCTATATTATTTGCGATAGCCATAGCTGTTTCAGTATCATGCCTTGAAGCGGAAGCTTTGTGGATGTCCGGACTTAAAACGTCTCTTCCATGACAAGGTTGATGAACGCCAATAAATGGGTGTCTGCTATGGAAAATCAATCCCTCCGGAAGATCGGTAAGGTAATACAATTCAGGCTGTAATTCAATGCCTATACCCTCAAGATTTCCTGCCAACTCACTCCAGAATTGTATTCCCTCTCCTGAAGACTTCGGAATACGAGGAAATCTGAAATCACTTACAATTGCTCCAAACTCAATTGTTTTCTGCATAGTATATTATACTATAGGTTTACATTATTCACCTCCGAAGTGAGATTAGCTTTTCAAAAAAACCCAAAGATACAAAGTGAAAAAATGAGTATGAGTTAATATCCTGCAATCTGTAATGCTTCAGTTAAAAATGGGTCAGCTTTTACAAGGGTTTCTCTGATATACTCTTTTTCTTGCAGTTCTTCAAGTGAGGGAAACGTGACAATACCTTCTGTAAGGGTGTTTAATTCTTGCACAATATCAATACCCATGCGTCTGTTCATCTCAACAATTCCTGTATATTTGCGCGCTTCATCTGCTCCTGTTGAATCAGAGTCACTCGGAACATGCACTTTATGTGTCTTTTGTGCAATGGCTACAGCCCTATCAAGAGCTCTCTCATTACTCCCCTTAACTAAATTTGCTAATCGTTTTTCAATCCGGGTAACAAAAGAATTCCGTACGGAATCAAATGATTGAGGAATCTTATGCATATTGATCAAATCTTTCATAATAAAAAAGAGTGTCTTTCTTCTTTCAATCATACTCCCCAATCCACCTTCGCTTGTCTTGGTACTACTCATCTCACAAGCCGCTTTGGTAAGAGTTGAAAGTTGAAAAGCAACCTGAAGCTCATGAATATGTTCATCAGCAAAACCTAGTTCTTGTCCAATAAGTCGCGTGATCATGATCTCACTCAGCCGGTCAACTGAGGCGTCTTTTATCCCCCCTTCCTTTGATACGGTGCCCATACTTCGTGCAACCGGCCCGTCTGCTCCATTTAATAAGCTCGTCAAAATATATGTAGTATCAAAACCAGGATATACTCTTCTCTGTGAAATGTTGTCACAAATGTGAGCTGTCATCTGAAGCTGGGTAAGAGTTATGTCATCAGCATGAATCGGTCGACCTTCTGCTCTTGCTGTATGGATTTTGGTATCAACAGGAAATGCACCGAGACAGTCACAAAAACCGAGCATGCCCGGAATATAAGGAGCGACGATGCCTTGAATTCCTCTAAGCCTACTATCCCGATGAGCAGCCTCAGGAGTATGTATTTTTTTTTCCATAAATTTAATTATCCCGTAGTATAGGATATACAGATACAAATATCAAGGGACAGATTGTTATTTCAAGCTAACCAATCATTTCTTCTTGGAAATCACATACTTATATGAGCCGATTGATATAATTTACTCATATAGATTTTCTCGAACAGGTATTTTCAAAACCATATCCTTGAATCAGTTAGATCAATTAAATAAATGGCTAGTTAACCAATATAGGTACAGAAACCATAATACAATAATCTAATCAACCGCTTTCAAATAATCCCAAAGTACTATACAATTAACTATGAATAATTTTTTATCCCTTCTTAACCGTCCCGAATTTTTTATCCCTTTTTTACTCTGGAGCATTTTTTGGAAAGGCATGGCCTTATGGAAATCCGCCAATAAAAAACATCTCCTTTGGTTTGTCATACTTCTGACTTTAAATACCCTAAGTATCCTTGAGATAGTATATGTGTTTTATCTCAATAGATGGGATATTGACGGAGGGAAAACACTTTCTTTTATTGAAAAAAAATTCAAACCGATAAAAAAATAAGGGTCAAATCATATTGTAAAATGAATACATGCAGATAAACGAAGCTATCGCGGCAAGTGAAAATAAACATGATGAACTGACTAAAATAAAGACTATCTATGATGTTTCGTCATGGGAAATCATGTGGCGTAATACTCTTGCGGGATTCAGTCGTGTGATCGGAGGCCTATTTGCCTATATCCTTTTTTTTCTCATCGCAAGCATCTTATTCAGCAATCTTATTTGGCCCAAGATCATGCCCTCGGTAAATAGCATTTGGAATATGTTCAAGGGAATAAATTCCGCACCCAATACAAACACCAATATGCGTATCATGATTCCCAATACTCTTGACTTAAGACGATTCCTAGGCCAATAATTCACTTCGGAGGTGTACTTGGACTTTCTATACACTATAATATCCATATGATAAAAAAACTTGTGCTTTTGATAATTATCATTATCGGCATTTCTTTTTTTTCCCCTGTTTTTGCCTATGATGACTGTCCATTTGGGTTGGTGCAGGACCCGTTCCCAGGTGAGTGCGGCAGATATATCGATACTAACGGCTCTGGGTTTTGCGACCATTCAGAAACACTTGCACAAAATAAAACCACACCTCTTGATGCGACAACAAATACAGAAGTGGAAACAGATCCGAATGAACTCATTACCGGTCAGGATTTAAAAACCAAAACAGTACAGGAAGTTGCAGATCTTTATAGGATTGACGTACAGAAATTCATCCTGGGATTAAATCAAATGATGGAAGTAACCAATATTACTCCCGCTACATCATTTCAACTTTTACATGATAACTACGGAGCCGAACCAAGCAAGATAAAAGGACTTGCCTCAGATCTTGCAGCAGGAAAAGAAATTAATATCGAAGCAATGGAAAAAACACCGACACAAACGAAAAATGTATTTCAAAGTAGTTATAACTTCGGTGTCTTAAGCGCAGTAGTTTTATCTTTATATATACTCTCTTTTATCCTCATGAAAAAGAAAGTATATTC
This sequence comes from uncultured Gammaproteobacteria bacterium, assembly GCA_964651235.1. Taxonomy (GTDB): domain Bacteria; phylum Patescibacteriota; class Microgenomatia; order UBA1406; family GWC2-37-13; genus YC2-FULL-38-9. The sequence continues at coordinate 3,906 of CAZYXQ010000010.1, read as the reverse complement.
AATCCTGACACACCGTATGATGTGGAATATGCTTCTTGGTACAAACTTTTTCATCACCGCAGTTCTCGGTATCCTGCTTGTATTAAGAATTGACCATGGAATAAAAATTCCCCTCCCAATAAATATTTTGTTTTTTCACGTTGAAGCTGGAATTATCTTTGCCCTCATCGCCATATTTCATATTGCCTGGCACTATCCATATTTCAAGGCAATGTTATATAGAAAGGGAAAATAAGTTAATTGAGCGTTTGCAATCTCTCTATCTCATGTGGTAAGGTAAAAATATTATTAGTTTTATTATTTACACTTATGGATGACACACAAAATCAGAATCCAACCCCCACCGGTATGCCACCCGCTGAGCCAATGACATCGTCAGATGTTTTGCCAGTTGAACCAACAACGCCGAGCGAAACTCCGGTCACCGAGACACCAAGTGGTATGCCGCCTGCCGACACTACACAAACTGCTTGAATTGCGTAATTTTTGTATTGAAAGTAAAAAAAACCCGTTGTTTAAACAACGGGTTTTTTTTCTAGGTTAAAAAGGAGATTGTCTGATTTTTGAGTAATAAGCGAATATGTTTTTTCCGTCAACTCAATGTGATTTATGTCTTTTTCATAATCTTTTCCTTCTTCTTTCATAAACCCTTTCATTTTGTCAAGATCAACGATATCCCATACCACCATCTGCCCTGTGTATCCCAATTTTTTTTGGCAGTAATCAAGATGTTCTTGTTGCATGCACACAAGCAAATCAACCTTATCAAGGATATCTTTGGTCGTCTGCCTTTCATGCCATGCCATATAAGAAATGAGGTTTCTCCGTTTCATGATCCGCATCGCATACCAGCAAATCGGACCATTAGCAAATTTGTTTTCGTCCACTGAGATACCACTTGAAGAAACGATAATATCCCTACCTACAATTTTTGATTTGGTATAAGCCTCTGCCAACCTGCTCCGATAGGCGTTGCCTGAGCAAACAAAGTGAATATGCATATATCAGATTATACAAATAATTACAGATATTTCTTGAAAAAAGAGACAGTCCGTTCCATTGCTATTTCAAAATAAGGCGACTCAATATTGTGACCTCCCCCGTCATATTCAAAATACTCATATTGTTTGTTTTGGTTTTTAAGTTCTTCTGATAAATCACGTGAATATCCCACATCGACTGTCTCGTCATTTACTGCGTGATGGAGAGCTATTGGACGTCTCAAATAAACCAGGTTTTGGGTTAAAGATACTGCTTTCCAGAAATCAGATGAAAAATCAATTTGCTCCGATGGAGACCTAATTCTCTGGATCTCATTTGAAACTTCCCTGTTTGCTTCCTGTGTCCCTTGCCTTGTTTCGTATGGACGGTGTACATAGCTATTGTCGCTTATCCGGTATTTCACAAAATCAGCATAACTATACACGGCTCCGGCCCAAATAACTCCTGCCTTTACTTCATCTGAAACAAGCATTGCCCGGAGGATAAGATTTCCTGCCATACTATGCCCCCACATACCAATCCGCTTGGGATTCACTTTTTCATACCCCTGCAGACTTTTAAGAGCTGACAATGCATCAATAGTGTAAGCTGAGGAAAAATAACTTCCTGACGGATCACCTTCTGATCTTCCATTCCCCCTGAAATCAATCTTGAATACTACAAAACCGTTTCGTGCAAGATAATCAACATACGCCACATAGCGCTCGGTTGTCACATACTGACTCGGTGGAATATATCCATGATTAAACACAACTGCAGGAAACCCTCCAATTGGCATTTCTCCCATTGGTACAGTCAATAGCCCGTATATTTTGTTTCCTTCGCTTTTATAGCTTGCGATGTACTGAGTGTAGTTTGATCCGTCAATAAGATTTTCTTCGATAATGAGTTCACTTGGAACAATAGGATTTGATCGTAATACATCAATACTTATGGGCGAATTAACTGATATTTCCTTTTGGCTATCAAGTAAAGGCTTTGAAGAAAGAGGAGATAAGAATGAAGTTGTGATGGGAAAAAGAACCTTTAATAAAAGAAATACCAAAACCAAAACACCTAAGACAAAAATTGGTATTACTTTTTTCATAGGAAATTTATTATAACGGAAAAATAATTCTTATATTCGTTATAATAAACATATTATCAGTACTCATTATGCGTATGAAAAAAAGTGTATTAGTCATATTAATCGGAATATCTGGGGTTTTAGGAATCATCTTATTTCTGTATACATTTCCTCCAGCAATAAAAATTAAAAATGTAGGATCTGTCACTGTGACAGGACGGGCTGAAATCCAAAAATTAAATGAAATTGCACAGTTTTCAGCTGGAGTAAATGCTGTATATGACAAAAAAGAAGATGCAATTGATGAAGTAAACACGAAAATGTCGGACCTTATCTCAACAGTAAAAAAATTCGGAGTATCACCTAAAGATATTAAAACTCAAAATCTGAATATATACCAGAATCAGGAATCCTACTATGAAGACGGACGACAAAAACAACGCATGGGCCAATGGAATGTAAGTAATACGCTTGAAATTACGTTAAGGAACGTACAACGTGCTGATGAACTTGCTAAACTACTCTCCGAAAGCGGTGCAAATAATATTTTTGGACCAAGCTTCTCTCTTGATAGTAAAAATATAAATAATACCGACGTAACTGCGCTTGCAGTACAGGACGCGAAGAAAAAGGCTGAAACGTTAGTAAAATCAAGTGGCACAAAGCTTGGCAGGATCCTTACTATTGCCGAACGGGAAGATGATCCGTATATGTACTATAAAGGAGGCGGGGGTGGTGGAGGCGGAGCAAACATAGAAACGGAAACCGGGTCAACTACTGTTACAAAAATTGTCACTGTTACCTTCGAACTTGAGTAATTTTAATATTCTCAAGGTTATGAAGTAATTTTTTTATTTTTATCCCATTCGCATATCCTCCAAGATATCCGTTATGTTGAATGACCCTGTGGCATGGAACTATTATGGGAATTGGGTTTTTTCCCACTGCATTTGCGACAGCTCGAACAGCTTTCGGTAATCCAATATTGTATGCAATTTCTTTATATGAAGCAGTTTTTCCATAAGGAATATTCTGTATCTCTCTCCATACACTTTGCTGAAAACGTGTTCCTTTCAATTTTATTGGAATGGTAAACTTATTTCTTTTCCTAATAAAATACTCGTTAAGTTCGTTTGTAGCTTTCTTTAAAATCGGAGAAGTTATGTTTGTTTCTTTATTGTTCTTATCAAATTGCATATCATTTCTTTTTTTTACACAATCCAATGTAGTTACATGTATTCCATCTGTAGTAAGAAGATAGCTCCCAAACGGTGTTTTGATAAAAAAAGAATTCATAAAAATTGTTTATCGGGTAGTTAATTCTTTTTCAGGAAGAGTCCCTTTGTAATGAAGTTTGTTTTCAGTGAAATAGGCTTCCTCTGCATAAAATCCTGTAATCATGGAAAGTCTGCTGTTGATAAACCCGATGATTAATCCCTTTTTATCCTTCAGTTTTGAAAGCTCACCTGTCATACCTGCAATATCAATCGCATATGTTTCAGGAATGAGTTGTGGTGCTGCGGATAAAAAGAGCGGGATAGGAAGAGGAATGCGTCCGATCTCAAACCGCTGCGGCTCAAACAGTAATACCTTATTATCTTTAAGCGACGCCCTACCTTTGAGATAAAACACCGGATCCTCAGGTAAAAACTTCATCACAAAATCAACTGCAAGCTTTGGTGCATCAAAAGTTGCTCCATACAGAGGAAGTCGGGACTTGATAAGTGATCCCGAAATCTCTCCTGATCCGTCAGCATTAAATTTAAGTTGCACATTTTTATACGGAAAATATGCGCCGGGTTTATTGTTCATAATCCCGGTTATCTCTTCCTGTGTAA
>CAZYXQ010000009.1:0-19602 GCA_964651235.1 uncultured Gammaproteobacteria bacterium | reverse complement strand
AAACATTGGGTTATTGACTTGAAAATACTTCTTATCCATAATTACTATTCTGTAATAGGCGGTGAAGATATATATGTAAACCAGCTGATAAAACTTTATCGACAACAAAAAATCAAACTCATTATTTATAAGAAGCACAATTTTACTCCGACTTCTTTTATAGAAAAACTTCGTATAGCTTTTAGGTTGCTCTATAACCATGAAGTTTATCTGGATATTGTTAAAATAATTAAAGAAGATATGCCTGATATTGCTCATATACATAATGTGTTCCCTCTAATGGGTTTTAGCCCATATCAAGCTTGCATTGATAATCACATCCCCATCGCTCAGACTATCCACAATTTTCGTTATCTTTGCCCCAAAAGCACCTTGTTTCGAGATGGACAAAAATGCTCACTTTGTATTAAACACTCTTTTCCAATATCTGCAATAAAATATAAGTGCTATCTTAATTCATACGTAGGATCATTATTTATTAGTCTAACCCTTTATTTCCATAAAATACTCAAAACGTTTGAAAAAATACAGCTCTATATTTTTCCTTCAAAATCAACTCAATTATTTTTTACCGATAGTTTGTTCCCAACTAAAAAATCAATTGTGGTTCCTCATTTTACATCGATCGCTCATCCATTAAAGAAAGAGGGGGGAGGCCAGCAGTATTTTCTCTATATTGGAAGATTATCCGAAGAAAAAGGCATACTTCAGCTCGTGCAACACTTCATTAAAAATGAAGGATTTAAGCTTATCATAGCAGGAGATGGTCCATTAAGAAAGTTAATTAGTAACATGATCATAAATAATGTTAAAAATATCACACTTCTTCCTCAGCAATCCCATAAAAAAACTGCCATGCTTATTAAAAATGCGACGGGAGTCATTGTTCCTTCGCTCTGGCCCGAAATAGGACCACTTGTTTTAATTGAGTCCCTCAAACTCAATACGCCAGTAATAGTCTCAAAACATATTCCCTATGCAAATACCAGTTCTTCTCCACTAATTTTTAAGATTTCCTCCTTTTCAGAACTATCAAACATCCTTAATAAAGTTTCAAAAATAAAAAAATTCAAAAAAACATCTATGCGGCTATTTTCTTCTCGTGTCCATTATGACAAACTATTTCGAGCTTTTTCTAACCTCATACAAAAGTAAAGAAATAGCTTTATTACATAAAGTAAAACTATCTGCGCAATAAAAAAAGCCTTTTGCCTTACATCACCTTTTAATCTCAAGATCAAATTAAATTTGCACATTATGTTTACGCTTTTCTTTGCTTCAAAGAATTTATATTTCATCCTAAAATATATTTTTTGTTCTTTAATATATTCAATCAAAGAAAGATTGTGTTCATGACGTACGATATTTTTATTATCATATACTTTCACAAGGTCGTTTTCGATTATTGTTTTACCCAAAAATGCATCTTCATAAATTGGAATGCTTTCATTAAACTTACACGTCATTAGAAAGGATTTTCGGTAACAAGCGTATGTGTTAAAAAGTGAAAACCATAAATATCTGTTTTCCTCATATGGAATAAATGGTTTTTGACTGTCAAAGTAAAGCAAACCATCACGATCCACATATTTATCAAGGACACGAAATCGACACATTGCCTCTATCGTCATTGGCGAAAAATCTACTAAAGAAAACGGTATGTGCTTCCCAAAAACGGCAACAACTTTTTTTTTATCTAATATTGTTTTGAATCTATAGAACATGTTAGGCGTTATGGGAACAGCATCCGCTGAAATAAAGAGAATATATTTGCCCTTTGACAGCTTCACTCCAAGATTTCTTGTTTTTGCATAGTGAAATTGTTCTTTCCATATGCGTTTTAACTTAATATGTGAATATTTTGCTTGGAGTTTACGAATAATTGGCAGCGTCCTATCGGTAGAACCAGAATCGATAATAATTATCTCTACAGTGAAAGGACTCCTATATGTATAGGCTATTATGCGCTCAATACATTTTCCAATGGTTTTTTCTTCGTTATAAGCTAAAATAACAACTGAAAATGTGAAAGACATAATTTTAAAAACTCATAAATTCTATACCAAAAATACCCTTTATAGCCTTTTTTTAGTGGCTATATGCCTTGTCCGTCTACCTCCCTTAAACTCACCAATTATCAGTATATTTTCGTCTCATAACATCGCACGTATTATGTTTATCGTTTTATTTTTCTGTATTTTTTTACAAAATAAGGCTATAAATATAACCAAGAAAAAATACTTGCCTTTTTTTCTTTTCATTATTTCTCTTATGATTTCAAAGACTCTCTCTATTTTAACCACGCTTTCAATCATTCCTTATCTGACGGTCTATAAGGATCAGTTAATTGGTTATATTATTTTTTTTCTTGTTATAACTCTATTCAAAAATCAAACACAATTAAAGTATTTAATAGCTATTCTCATGGGTACTTTGATGGTTAATATTGTATTATACTTCACCTTCTTATCGAAACTTCCTATTCTATATTATTTATTTAGCAAGATTTTCTATTCCAAATACTGGGAGAGTGTTATTCTTCACTCAAATCGAAATAGATACTTTCTTGACTCTCATGAAATGATCCTTATTCCAATTATTCTCCTTTTTGTCATTCAATCCGGTGGTATAAAAAAATTCTTCTATATTTTAATAATTATTGGAGTATTTTTGTCTACTGTTTTTTCAAACTTTAGATATCAGTTGCTAGTTTGTGTTTTTTCATTTATGACCTCTATTTCTGCTTTTTTCCGTACAAAAATCCTCCTCTTGGTACTTGCTGCTCTTTTCTTTATAAGTTTTGTAGTGCTTAACTCTACTGGCTTATTCCATGTTGGCTCGCTTAACCGAATATTGGACCCCAATACAAACGATGCTGAAACCATATACTCTCGAATTGACTATTGGAAGTATTCTGTTGAAATGGGACTTTCTCAGCTGGTTTTTGGAACTGGTTTGGGTAGTTTTTATGATTACTTCCCAAAACAGACCGTATCCTTAAATATCAATGATCCATATAATCAAGTAGCAAAATCCATCATGATTCACCCACATAATATTTTTTTTGCCGCGTTCTCGGAAACTGGAGTGACTGGGTTAATTATCGTAATGTCTACAATCTGTTTTTTTCTCTATACAGATCTTATTTCTTGGAAACAAGCACCAAAAACACTAAAATCTCTTATGCTTTGTTTTTGGTCTCTATTCATCATCTCTCTATTAATACCAGATGTGGTTATTCAATATACTTCATTATATTGGTTATTACGCGGATTGATTGTAAGGTATGCTAATTACGATACATCTGCTCTTCCACACATTATTCACCCAACAATAATTGAGATAAAAAATCCCACCCGATAATACTTAAAGAATAGTCATCATTAACAAACATGTTAACATTTTTACTTGGTGCAAAATTCGACCAAAGGATAATTGAGTCAACCACTCCTGACTTCTTGGCTGCAGTAATAAGTTTAGCATTTGTTTCCATAACAGAAAGACGCTGTTCCGGAGTTAATACTTGCCCATCATGTAAATTACCGTACTCTATTAGATCAATTCTACAACCTGTTCCTTCTGCAAAAGCTTTGAAGAACTTCTCAAATACTTCTTCATCGATTTTACTTCCATCAACAGCACTCTCAAATTTTGCCCTTGCTCTTCCGAGATATGATTGTAAACCAACCTTAAACTGAATATCTTCAATATTCAATCCCGCTGTCTCAAGAGCCTGAAGTAGTTCAGGGTCAGTAACTACTGCTTCTCGATGAGTTTTAACTTCCTGCATAATTTGAAAAGGAAAAGTATCATTCTTAATACTTCCATCTTCATTGAATATGTCTTTGTTAACATCTGCGAAAGGTCCATGATTTTCAATTATGATAGAAAAATCCTTTCCAGGAACCAATCCTTTTTCTAAGGCCCGCACAATAAAACGCGTAGTTACCTTTGCTGGCCAATTTTCTCCATACACCTCATAGGGCATATAACCTTTAGCACCGTCTTTACCAGGTCTCATAAGGCCAATCTTACTGTCACCTGTTACTGGTTCATTTGCGATTAGCACATTGATGTTGTGACCCGGTTTCATATATTGAAGATAAGTGTCAATACGAATATCAATGTCTGCCTCAGTCCATGTTTTCCCTGCATCTACGAGAGCCGCGTCTTGTTGATAAAAAAGTCCACCCATATATAAATCCAAGCTGTTCGTATAGGCAAATTCTGACCATTTCAATCTATTTTTTTGTTGTCGTGCTAAACCATCTTCGATATCCCAAGGGGTTGCTTCAAATACACCCTGTGGATATATAGCAGAATAAGTCAACGCTGTATTTCTATATAATTCCTCGTCGTAATTCTGTTCATTCCCATCTTGAGGGCTTAAACCCATACCCACCTTAATTCCACTAAACCCTGCTTCACTTGGCTTGATACTCTCCCATTTGCCTGCCTTGGAAGATGTTGCCAATACATAATCACGCTGAAACGCAACACCTCCTACCTTGCTATCGACATGATAAACAATCATTGAGTAGGAATCTTTATTAACTTGAGTAATATTTTTTAATACATCCTCAACGGACGTCTCTATTCCCAAACCCATCAATTCATTAACAAAATGAGGAATGGACGAGGTTTGATATAAAGGATCCAACAAATCCATTGCCTCTGGGGAAATACTCCCTGCAATCTCTGTTGAAATGGGAGTCTCGGAAGGGGCCGGTGTTCGAGAAGCTTCCGCAGTTACAGGTGCAGTTTGTGTTGGGGTATTGTTTGGCGTTGCGGTTTTGTTTGGCGTTGGAGTGCTTTCTAAGTTTTCAGTAGATTCCGCGCCCGGTGATGGTGTTTTTGCAAACTCAACAACTACCGGTTCTTCCAGTGATGCAGCCTGAGCAGTTTCTGCTCCGGTCAACAATGTAACAAGAGTGTTGCTGAAGCTGCTTGATTCACGGGTGAGTACAACTGCTGTTTTATTTGCTTCTTCTTCGGTCTTAGCGTTAGGATCGGCAACCGAAATCAAATCCACATATTCATTCATGAGATTTTGAATTGCTTGCTGGTCATTCCCTTTTCCCTGTTCAACCAGCTCGTGATACTTACCGATGAATTCTGAATACGTTTTTCCTTCCTGAAAAAAGAATGAATAAAGCGGTTTAACGAGATTTTCTTTTGATATGGTAACCGGTATTTTTCCCTCTTGTGACTCACCAATGGATTCGGGCTTTATTTCATAAAACTGAATGCCCTGAATATTTGCTTTTCCATTCACTTGTCCTGTATAAAAAACAGGCCAAACAGGAACGACTTTTTGTTTCCCGTTTTCATTGGTAATTTCAGCAAACTTGAGAGGCAGAATTTCTCCCTGAGGAGATATAGCCGATGTAACAGTAAAATCATACACTCCGCCTGAAGGAATCTCTGCACGCATGTGAGTTGATTGAGGTGAGGTAAGAAAACCCTCTGGTGAAACAAGTTTGCTTGATACAGTTTCTATTGAGAGTGATGGAACATCCGGTAGTTTTGTTGCCCCTTCACAACGAGTTAAAAGACCAGATCCCACAACAAACTCAAATCCTAATCCTAATCCTAATCCTACACGTGAATGTGCAATTGACAATAAGCGATTTTCGTTACCCATAAAAAAGTATGATTAATCTATTTTTAATAATAATATCATACCATTTTTATTTACATAAGTCAATACTATAAGATACAAATTACTCAAGAAAAAGATATACATATTTAATGTGTAATTCATATATTTTAATCTTATAGCAAGATAACACAAACAGAACCATTTTATCTTAAGGAAAACACTCCTAAAAAGAAGAAAGATGAAGTCTTGGTCAATTTGAACTTACTCAACTTGTGCAATCACAAATCCATTGAAGGTAAACGTATCTATTGAATAATCAAACAGTCTTCCTGGTGTAATGACAAATTCTTCTGCAAAAATGAATTGTCCGTTTTTTTCATAACCGGTCATCTTTGTTTTTACCAGTATATAATTACGTTCTTCAATGAGATTTGGATCAATAAACTTTCCGTTTTCAGCAAGAATAACTTGATTTGTACCAGATACAGTTTTGTCCAATATCTTCATGATTTCCTTGTTTCCGTTATTGTAGGTATCACCCACCTCTATCGCATCATATTCCCACTGTGATGAATACTTTTTCACTAAATACACTGTTTTTTGAATTATTTTTTCCGTAATAGGTCTATCACTTAACTGAATAATGGTTCCGGAAAATTGAATATTTGGAAATTCAAAATCAACCGGCGATGCCACACCTATGGTCGCTCGCTTAAAATTGTATAAACCGCTTTTCCCGACTTGAGATACTTTTAGCTTCATAGTGACGTATACATCATACTGGCTTGACCCATACCAGGGGTAATATGAAACATTAAGTACTTGTGCTAATATACTTCCGGTTAAATCTCTCTCTTCGTCAATATGTTTAATCCCCTCAATTAACCACATGCTTGGTTTTTGCGTTGAGGCCCACCATAATCCCTGCCCCACTTTCACCTTTACATATACATATGTGGGTTTTTGAATAAATAGTTTATATACAGATATCAAAAGGACAAATACACAACATACGATAAAAATCGTAAGGAAATAATTGGAAAGTAATAAGTGAATTAATTTTTGTATTCTTTTCTTCATTGGGCTTTATTATACAACAACCATGGGGTTTGCATTGAATTTGTTTTTTATACTAAGGAAGTTTTGTCAACACCAACTCTGTTACGTTATCATAATCAAGATAGTTTTCTTTTGACCCCTTACTCTGATCGTGCGTGCTCTTAATGAGTATTGTATCCCCTTTCTTTATATCTTCTAGTTTTATTTGTTTGGTGGTGTTGTCCGACCCCCTCTGGAGAACCGAAATAGCGGGTGTTGATACAAATTTGTAGATGAGGGTTGATGTTTTCGTTTTCGTTCTTGGTGAAACGAATTGAATACATATGTCCGGTCGGAGCGTAATTTTATTTATCTTTGTACTACAATTTTCCTTAATACTTATCACTTCGTATTTGTATTCAAATGTAGAGGTATAACTCAGAAGTTCCCCGTTTTTTAATGCATCATCGTTACTTTTTAACGCATATAAGAGGGGTAAGTAAGAAGAAATTGATGAGTTTTTACACGTCACTTCCCGTTTTTGCTGGGTAAGAAAAATATATATCCCCACCTGACCGAGCACTACAAACAGTAAGAAGATAAAAACCGTCACAAGTTTTTTATCTATTGATGTCATACAGTATTATGAAATAATTCATAATAATTATCAAACTGTTATTTTTTTTAAGAATACTCCTTCGAGTATTTTGACTGTACCGGTAGTACAATTGCATATTATAATCTCAATATGTCACAGGATGAATATTTCATATCAGTCGGTGGCTTTGTCATACGGGTTTACCTCACACAAACTGAATGGAGCATAAAAAGGAATCTTTTTAGGGATCTGCTTCAAACCAACCTCTATGAATTTAACACTTCAAAAACGGATGCTGACTTTACCTTAATCGTAACAAATCATGAAGGTATCCCTTCTGTCAAAACGGGCGTGTCGCATTACATGCTTAGTTATCGGTTTCTATCTCATAAGCAAATTGAAACATACTATCACATAGGCTTGCTTCAGCTGTATCAAATTCTCTGGATTATTGTCTTAAAACTGCTTGGGAAGAAGGGATTCATTCTGCATGCTTCTGCCGTATTAACAAAAAACGGTGCATTGTTGTTTTTAGGACCTTCCGGAGCCGGAAAATCAACTATTGCCCACATTCTTGCTTCTTCATTTCAACCTCTTGCTGATGACAGTATGATTATCCGTCTTATGGCAAATACTCTTTATTGCTTTCAAACACCTACGATAGATAAAGTAGACATACAACATAAAAGTATGAAGCCCTACCCTATTCACAGCATTTTTGCGCTTCACAAAAACAAACCCATTATGATCAAGCAAATACACAAGGAGCTATCGTTTAAAATTCTTGCTGAATCAATGTGGAAAACGGATGTGAATCAACCAATCAGCTCCCGTATTGCTCTGAGGGTTGCTCAACAAATTCCTTTTTACTATCTTTCCTATCAATTGCATGAGGCTGATAAGCTCGCAGCTTTGCTATTGTAGACTAGGGCTGTTTTACTATTTCAAGAGAGATTAAGTTGTTGCGTGGATGTTTTAAAAGGTCTGAACTTTTTATTATTCGCACTCTATCTCCCGTTTTTATATCTTCAAGACGAATCGGGGTTCTCGTCTCACCTGTTAACTTAAAAACGGCGACCTTCTCCATTTCATGTTCAGACAGGACAAATCCCGTTTCTTTTCCCTGTCCGTCCGAAAATGCTATGGTATAAACGTATTCTACCTTACCGCCTCCTGCAATGTTTTTTTCAGATTTTTGTCGTCCGTTTTGCATGATGGTTGATTCATACGTCTCACTCACAACAAATTTCCGCAACACTCCTGAGGCTAAAATAGGTTTCCTTGTTTGAATATAGCTTGAAATACTATCCAATATTTCATCCGTAAGTATAGCCTCGCCGGTATTGACTGTAGCATCTGTTACATTTCCCTTATTAGTATTTTGAATAACGTCTTTTTTCTGATTATTAATAACTCCCAAATAGATGAATTCACCGATGATGACAACTGGAAATAAAAATAAAAGGACAAATAGTAGTTTTGTTGCAATATGTTTCATATGAAAGCTGTCACTATGATCAGTTTAACACCATTTTTTTCCGTTTGTCAAATTGTGTTTAAAAAGAAAGAATAATGTGTAACAGTACTCGTAATATTTTACGGCTTACTTTCAAAGCAAATAGCGAGATATAAAGAGGAAGCGTTCCTAAGAGAAGGGATGTATTATTTGCAATCTTACCTATCCCTCTGTCTAAGTAAACTGTTTTTTTCTTTTTCTGTAGGGAGATGACCGTCCCGATTATGTGGGATTTTTTCACCACCCCATCATATTCAAGACAATTATCCCCCTTTGTAATGATACCCTTTTTAGCATCTTGTGTAATAACCCTATGAGCAACAAGTTTTTTGTTCCATAAAAAAACTATAATATCACCTCTTGATATATTTCGTTTTTCCGTTGTGTATGTTATCCTATCCCCATCTTCTATAAGAGGAAACATACTTTTTCCGATCCCCTTTGTTGTTATGGTGTTTATTCTATTCATTCTGGATAGTCAAATACTGGTCATTATATGAGCTTTGGATAAAGGCTTTGACATCATATATCAATTTGTTTTTATTTACGGATGGATATATTTTTGCGAGTTCTTTTATCAAATCAAATAATGAAATTTGTTTTTTTGATTGAATCAGTCGCCATATCTGACTTCCGGAGTCATTCACTGAATCCAAACACCCTGTCGTTGTTTGAAATCTATACAATGTATTACCAATTGTTTCCCACATAACGTCATTTGGAATTGATATCTGAGAAGTATCAGTAACCGTTTGGTTTTTGCTTTCTTTTGACAATATGCGAAGTATTTTGGTTTTTCCAACCTTTACCATACTCCTTAATTTCTTCATGTGTTTTTTTGTTTGAAACAGGGTGGGAATATAGTTTGTTTTATCAAAAATGTTCATTTGCTTAAACAAACGTTTTCGTGTTATACAGCTTAAGCATACTCCACACTGTACTTTACCCGATTCATCACAACTCCATGTTTTTTCAATGGGAAGCCTGTGTTTTATGGCATATCTCACCAGGTCTTTTTTTGTGTAATAAAATCTGTTTTGTTTCTCAAGCGGTGAAGATAACTGATATCGATAATCACCAAGCGCAAGACAAAGAGATAAATTGGTTGTTCTTAATCCAGTAAGGGTTGATTCGCGACAAATAGCAGCATCCTCCTTCACAACACCGCAGAAAATTGTCGTAATATCAATATCTTGTAGATATCGTAGCTTCATTGCATATTCGTATGTTTTGTAAAGATATGAACTTAAACGTATGGGATTACTAATGATACCCGCATGATACCTGTCATCTGTCTTGTCAAAATAGATATTTGGCACAAGCAATCGTAGATCTAATTTGGATATCATTCCCTCTCCAAACAGTGTCCTGAATGAAAACATAAAAGAAGTCGCCATTTGTTTTACTGTGATGAATTCATTGGGGAATTGTGTTTGAAAAAGTGATGAAAAATAAGCAAGTGCTTCGTCCTGACCTGGTTTACGAGCTTCCGGATCATAAAAATTGACCGGATACACCTGTAACTTATACTTTTGCATCAACAAATACCATAAACAAATTGAGTCCATACCACCGGACAACATAAGAAAAACCTTGGAGCCGCTTTTGGGCATTTGGAATGTATATCCCCGTTTGTGCATGAAGATGTCATTTACTGAGTCGAGAATTTTTTTATCTTCAAAATTTTTTTTTAAAGCAAGATGGTCGTCTGGGTGAACGCTTGACATATAGAAGAATTATATATTAAGATAGTAATGATTGGGCTTATTTTACATGTCAAAAAACCAATGATAAAAACAAAAGTAAAACAAGTTAAATACATCAAGCCGCAGTCAAAAAAGAAACGGATTTATCTCTACCGGAATAAGTTACCGGTTATAGAGGGATTGTTGCTTGCGGAAGATGCAAAAGAATATTAAACACATGAAAAAACAGAAAAAATTGAAATTTAAGATCTATAAAACTCCCCGAATCTCTCAGATAAAGATACAACCATCTCTTTCTTTAGCCGGTTACTAGGTCTTCGCGTCAACTCTGTTTATTCTGAATGCAATACAAGGACCGGGGCATTTGTTCTTTCCAAACCCGTAAAAAGGACACGAAATACATTGTGTTAGCTTAAAAGCATTCCACAATCGTATTCGTTCTCGAATTAATTTACTCTCAATATGTCTCACATTATCCCTACGGAGATCTATTCTTTTTACATCAGCCAGTGGAAAGCAATGAAATGCCTTCATGTCAACTGAAACATCACCATCTGAATCCTTACCAAAACAGCTCCAGTCTGTTTTTTTAATGTATGTTTTTATATATGCAAATTCTTTATCCGAGAACATGCAGCGGGTAAAGCCGCAGTTTAAAAAAAAACTACCCCGATATCCGTTTCTGGTAAGTGTTTTGATGATTTTTACAACACGCCCCCCCACTTTTGGAAACTCACTGAATACATATGAGTTGCCTTGACCTGCGATTGGGTTTGAAAATCCTAATCTGATGTCAGCTGAAACTTTCAGTACAGTTTCCGGAATTTTATTTAGCAGCGCGGTAATATTTTCTTGCGGACTAATCGTAAAGGAAAGAGTAATCTTACTCTTGTTTCTTAAGACGTTCAGATTCTTAACAACCTGTGTTTTCAAACTATGATTAAATAAAAAACCGGGAGTCATGACATTAAAGGTATACCCTATGATATGTGGATATTTTAAAAGTAGGGCAACTGTTTCTTTTTTCATGATGCCATTTGTAAAAATCTGAACTTTATTGTGATATTTTTTACTTAACTCCAATAATTCGGGAAGGTGCTTATATAGTGTTGGTTCCCCTCCAAGAAGTTTAATGGTAGGTCTTTTTATTTTATCTTTATTTATTTCTTTAAATATTCTCTTCAGTTTTGTTATGGACATTTCTTTCTGAAGAAATGAATTATTCATCTCCTTACGGGCAAAACAAAAAGGGCAGTTTTGATTACAATAGTTTGTGATAAGTAAATTAAGTGATTGCATTATTGTGACATTATGAAAACATTCTTCTATACGCCAAACATAGAAAATTGTACTATACTAGGGATGTGAAAAATAATCCATTTTTTGTCATTAAAAAAGGTCTTGTTTCGCAGAAGCTTGATAATAATACGGTAATATTTGATTCAAAAAAGTCGGTGTTATACACATTTAATGAAACAGCTTCTCTGATTTTTAAAATGATCAAACAGCAAAAAACAATAGAAGAAATATGTAAAAAAATTGTCACTGTATATGCGGTAACCGATCAACAAGCAACAAAAGATATTAAGAAACTTATTAACGAGCTTCAGAAAAAACATATCATCGTACAGACTGAAACATGATTCTTCGTTTGAATTGGTAGTAAGTAAACCATAGTATGCTAAATAGTATCTGCGGATACAAAACAATCAGTATTTTTTTCCACCAGGGATTTGGTGAAAGGATAAATAAATGAAACAGCCTGTTTACTCCTGCACGCAAACGGCTTTCATTGTCAAATATATCTGTCTGTGTGAGGGTTTGTATGTGTCGTCTCTGTATGTCGCTTCTGGGCATAACGGATCGTAAAAACGCAGCAGGAATGGGTGTATTAAATCTGTGTTTAAGTATTTGAAAAACGGGGAAAACGAGAGCGTTTAATTTATATTGATTTATTATGACGTCTGAAGTACATATACTTTTGTGACTCTTTCTCATTTCCATTCTTACCACCCTGTCCATTATGTCATACCGAAATACTCCCCGTACATTATGGTGGAATAAATGAAGTGCAAGATATGTGAATAAATAAGGGGGGGGTAACATATAAAAAGATTCTCTGTTTACCACGATTTGTCTTCTTGATTCAAGAAATTCTTCTGTCAGTTTTTCTATTTGATTTTGCGGATAAAAAACATCCAATCTCCCAATCTGTTGAGACATCCAATCTACTTCAAGATGAATATCAAAATAGATATCAAGTGAGGATATATTCTTTTTAAAAACAATTTCCGTCTGTTTTGTCCGCAGGGATGAATGTATCTGTGATAACGACTGGTCATATATCGAGTATCCATATTTCTTCATGATACGTGTTACTCTCTGTATGTAATACTTGTCGATGAGCAAATCACAGTCAGCATAAAACCGCTTCGGATACGTTTTTTCGTAATATAAGTGGAGAGGAAGTCCCTTCAAAATAACATATCGCACCCCGTCCTTTTCAAGAGCTCTTACAATCTTTACTATTTCTTCAAAATACAGGGTAGATTGAATAAGAAACAATTGACTTGGATTCATTCTTGTATTGTGTCGTTTCATTTCCACAACTTTTCCGACAATCATGTTTGCATATACTTTTCCATCCGACCGCAGACAATTGTCTCCTTTGGTCACAACATGGGTATGACCCAGATAAATAACCCTGTGACAAAGCAATTGCTTATTCTTCAAAAAGATAAGAAAATCGTCTTTTTTTATTTTTTTAAGTGAAATTTTCTTACTATACAACACGTCCCCTTCTTTAAATACAGGCTCCATGCTGGATCCTTTAAAGAGATAGTTTTCGGTATGCTTAGAAGTGTTTATGTTCTGATTCATATGGTGCTTGAAAATGGTGTTGATAGATTGACTGTGCCTGTTTTAAATGTTGTTTTGGATCGAGTCTTTTTTGGATTACACTCCAATTCAGTGTTGCTGCCCTATCAACAACCACGTCATGTGAAACCGCATACCGAATTGCCTGTTCAACAGAAGAAACATCTTCCGCACCCACAATACACCCTGTTTTATTGTGTGTTATCCATTCATTTGCACATGAACTATCGGATTGGATAGGAAAAGAACCTGCTGCAATAGCTTCAAGAAATGAAGAGCTAATGCCATCGCTTATACTTAGTCCAATGGATATCCTTGCCCGGCAATGTAATCGAAGAATTTCATTATATGATTTGTTTCCCGATAAACACCGTATACGAAGCCCCGTCTCAGCTTCCAGTAATTTTGCAGCCAGAACAATATCAGAGTTGGTAATTGAATAAAGAATAATGGTGAAATGCTTTAATACCTCTTTGCAATTACGAATTGCTTTTAGTGCAAAAAGCGACCTTCCTGTCCAATGCTGGTACCCCTTTATCATAATTAGGTTTCTTTGTGACGGGGGAATTCTTGTACGGTATCTGTTTATGTATGCAATATCAATACCGGCAAGGGTGGGAATAAGTTGACAAGCGCTGCTCTTTTTTGTATGAAATGTATGTGCCAGCTTAATATCACGATCGCACTCAGCCGTATAGTGATCACAACACTGTAATATCTGCCTGATTGATTGCCTATATTCACTTAGTTTGCCATACAAAAACAGATCGTGTCCCCAGTTGGTGTATACCCAATAAGGAAACCCGTTTGTCTTCATTTCTTTTTTAACCTGTAAAACCAAAAGAGAGGAATGATATCCAACCGAATGAACAATATCGGGTTTCACGATAGTAAGAAGCAGCTTTAGGTATTGTTTTTCAAATGAAGGAAACAGTTTTGACAACAATTTAATACATATTTCGCATATAATTGCACTCGGCAGCGGAATTCCTATTTTTTTTGCAGGATTTCGGTTTTGCATTGGAGCATAAAAAGTATGGAACACCGTTCCCTTTTTTAGCTCAGGATGAGATTGCCCCCGATATGCTGTCGGAAAGAGATAAAATAACAGTTTATGTTCATCGAATAAATTGACCCAACGTGCAATATGAATACTTTGAATCTGCCCCACCAGGATCACTTTCATAGTTTTTTTTGGTTATTAGTACGTTTTCCTACCCTATTGTATCTTTTAATCGCTTATTTTCAATCTTACTATGTCACGAACACATAAACTGACTTATATATCATTTTCCCTATCCGGAAGACGGGTGTATTTTAACTACCTTATTCAAAATAAACTCTATTGCCTGAAACTTAACCTCTCTCTCCAACCAACGCTGGAAAAAGAAGATCGAAAAAATGTATTAAAGCATATCGGTATGGCATTCCTTTTGGATATTGCTCAAATCGTATTCCCTAGGACTATTTGTCTTAGTATCCCCTTTCATACAAACGAGGTTCGGTTCTGGAAAAAGCTGTTTGAAGAAATTTCCATCGAAAAACTATTTATAAAAAAATACAATATTTCACATATGAAAAGTCTGTGGGTTTATAAGAAAGACATAAAAACTGATCCATTAAATAATTTTCAAAAAAGTGAAAAATTGCTTTTATGCATCAGTGGCGGAAAAGACTCATTAACAATGATAGAGACATTTCGTGGAAAGGTTCCTTTTGATTTATTTTTTCTTGAGCCCTCAACCAATAGATTCCGGAATGCTGCTTATAAACCACTCTCAAAGAAATTTATTTCCCTCAAGATTGACTCAAACTATGACACTCTTATGGGAGAGATACAAAAAAAATATAATAGCAGACTGTATTCACGCTTTGATACAGGTCAACTTATTTTTTTAAGCACCCTGTATGCAAATACCTATTCTCATGTGCTTCTTGCAAACGAACTCAGTGCCAATATTCCGAATACAACATATAAAAAAAGGCAAGTAAACCATCAATATGTTAAAAGCAATGATTGTATTTCCATAGTCAACCGCTACATAAGTGAGTTTGTAATTTCTCATTTCAGTGCATTTTCTCCCTTTTCTGGATATTATGACTATCAAATTGCAAAAAAGTTTTTTCACTTATGTAAACAAAGAAAACTTTGGACCAGTTGTAATAATAATTCCTCGTTGTTGCGTTTTTGTGGTATGTGTTATAAATGCGCCTTCACCTATATTATCGCTCTTCAATTTACCGATAAACGATACCTTTTACATTTTTTTCCATATGATTTACTTCAAAATGTTAAACTGTGCCTTCCGTTAATTGATCCGCTTTCGCAAAAACCATTGGATTGTGTGGGAGAAAAAAAAGAAGTATGGGTTGCTCTATCGTCAATTTATAAACAATCGAAGGATGTTTCCTCTCCTGCCATGAAGTACTTTCTCCGTATTCTTCCTAACATTCAAAATCAAATACAGGGATATCAACATGAAGTTACGAGGTGTAATACCTCATGGGAACTAGTTCCGGAAAAATATCAACCGATCATACGGACATTTATGCGTTAGTATACTCATATGACAAACAGTATTGCCTCTTTCTTAAAAAAACTACGACATCATTTTAAAAATCGAAGCACACTCGCTGACTGTGCCCTTCCCGCCCTTAAGGTAAATAATATATTCCTCCCGGAAATAATTGAGTATATAATATGGGCTAATCAGCACATACATGAAACTAAAAAATCAAGATCTCGAAAAAGTAAAAAAGTATCTGCGCTCAAATGATTCTGTAATTCTTGATCTGTACCAAATTGACAACTTTAACGACTATCCCCCCTATTATCAGTACAGCGCAATTTATAAGGATAATAAGAAAAAAAACATGTTCTTTGCAAATAACGGTCTTGCATTTGATAAAGATGTTGCACAAGTTAAGACCGTTATGGAAAGCATAGAACGGTGGTTTCTTTCCCAAGAAGTTACAAAAACAAACACTCACTTTTTTCAAATAAAACACAATACGATATATACAAAACTGAATAGTGATTTTATTCATCACTTACAAGAAAAAGGGTCTGTGGGTGGAGCCGCCTCTTTTCAGGAAGAAGAGGGGTTGTATAAGGGAATCTGTGAACTTGTAGAACGCGATGCATTTTCTTTTTATTATTTTAATAAGCTTACTCCTCGCACCATTTCACCTGTATTTAACAAGTCACTTTATGCTTTTGTAAAGCATATTGAAAGCTTTCATTTTAAGATTCATCTGTTGAATCTAAAAACCGATATACCTTTATTTACATGCCTTTGTTTACTCGAAGACGTAAGCGGGATAAAGCCATATTTTACACTCGGATTACGAACAGATGTTGATCCTGCCATTGCAATAGAAGAGTCTATATTGGAAAGCTTACAGTCATTACACACATTACGATCAATAGCGTATGGATTTCTTTCAACAAAACAATACAATCCGATTTTAAAAAGGTTGATTTGGTGGATTGATAAAAAACCACACAAATATCTTTCATTTTTATTAGAGGGAAAGCCCATGCTTTTAACCAAACAACCACGACCATATACAGCACAGGAGAAATTACAACACGCTTTAAGGGCATTAGTACAAGTGGGCCTTGCTGAAGTATGGTGGAAAAAGGTGTATACACACTCTGAAATAATAGTGACAAAAGTCTATATTCCGGGAATAATACCTCTTCCGCTTGACGGTTCTCTTCCAAACCAAAATGCCCGTTTTATATCATTACAACAGATGTTTGAAATAAAAAAAGGCAGTAACATGTTACATACATTCATTCATCCTTTTCCTTAATATGTTTAAAAAAGTATATGCTCTTTCATCCCAACAGAAACTGTTCCCTCCTCTTTATGGAAAAAAACCACGCATCTGGTCTGATGTCTATTACAAAACCTATCCGCGATTTCCTTTGTATACGTTTCCCTCACCCCAACCACTGCCCATGGCGCTTTCGGAAAGTATTATGAAAAGACGTTCAAGCCGCAAAAAAACTGAAGGGGGAAAACATCGACTGATCAACCTGAATGAACTTTCTCATATTCTGTACTACAGTGCAGGTATTAATTGCCTTCCAAATACACGCTGTCCGTATCCAAAAAGAGTGTACCCCTCAGCAGGAGCCCGCTATCCGCTTGAAATATATCTCATGATTAAAAACCAAACACAAGAGATCCCAAGCGGAACATTTCATTATAATGTTCAAGCACACGCTCTGGAACAACTTCCCGTCACGCTTACAAACCATCTTCTTATTCACAAGGTATTCGGCACAGTAAATAAAAATATTGTTTTATCTTCTGGTGTAATGCTTTTTATTTCTGCTGTTTTCCAAAGAACCGAGATTAAATACGGAAATCCATCGTTTAAATATATTTGCTTTGAAGCCGGACATATGATGCAGAATGTATTACTTTGTGGAACCTCACTCGGGATAAAAACTTGTGTAATAGGTGGATTTAACGAGGACGCATTAAATTCACTTTTCTTTTTTGATAAAAACAAAGAACTGATGTTATATGCTTGTTCGTTAATGACTTGAAGAACCACCCCAAACATATTTCTGGATCTTTGAAGTATAAAGCTTGGGTGATTTATACGTTCTTTTTTTAGCTTTTTTCATATATTTATATTGTTTCCGCTGCCAATAATTCTGAAAAAGAATAGTCGTATTTTCTTCTTAATAGAAATATTCTTTTTCTTTTTGAGAACCGGGGCTTTGTATAAGGTTCCTTTTTTTTATTTTTCATCTGTTACAATGGTCAATATTGAGAGAAATATGTCAGTTTACGTCTACTGTCTTTATTATAGTATAAGCCGCTTTTAATTTGTCAAGTATGTTTGTTCCATACGCCGGACTAGCACAAGAAAAAAAAATTGATAAAGAACATGTGTGTGCATATGAAACACTTCTTCATAAAAGACGTGGTTTTGTGATGAAACCATTTGCCCCCAATGAATCTGTTGTTTTATTATTATCCGGAGGACTCGATTCTGTCGGGCTGTGGTATTTCCTTTCAAAAAAACTTCAAGTAAGGGTTTTTCCTTTGTTTATCCAAACCAAACTAATTGACACGAAAAGACTTTCCATTCTCCATCACTACGAACGGGTTTTCAAAAAAGAGTTTCCTGCATTGTTTCAGAAAGTCTTCATATATAAAACTCAGTCTTCCTTGTTTTCTTACTCAAAACAAAAGCGAAGCGGAGCAACTCCTATGCTTCTAGATACGGTGCTTCATAATCTTGTTTTTATAAAGGGAAAAAGGGAACGAGTTCCCATCATGTCTGACTGGCCATCCCGCCTTAGTTTCTTCTCTTCTGTTGCGTTAGATTATGCGACCAAAATAAGCTATCAACAAAATACTCCGGTGCAAAAAATTATCTATGGCCTTACGCCTGAGGAAAACAGATTTCCCGGATCACTCCTTCCCTCTTTACGTCTTTTAACGTTAACTTTTTGTGAAATAACCAGAAACAACAATTGGCAGGTCGTAGCTCCCGTAGATAAAAAAAATAAATTCTTTATCCGTAAACACGATCTCATTTCGTTTGCCCATTCCCATTCAGTTTCACTTCTATCCACGTGGAGCTGTTCAAAATCTTCACTTCTCCACTGCGGTACATGTTTCAACTGTATCGCCCGCATGTATTCTTTTAAAAAGGCTGGTGTAAAAGACACAACAGTATACGGACCCCGACCATTGATAAGTAAAAAAATTACAAATCTTGCGGAAAAACTGGTAATTAAACTCGTACATAATCAAAAACCTTCGCAACCAACCCAAAAAAATTCTGTGTCCGAAGGGGCACTATTACACATTAACCCCCACATACGATGGATAAAAGAAATAAACAAAATTTATATATATAATGCGGAGGGGGTTTTTTTAGATGTTCTTACCGACACTTCTTTTGAAGTTTGGCTTCTTATTGATTCTGGAGCATATTCAATACATAAAATCGTGAATAAACTGAAATATAAATACAAGGTACGTATTTCTGTTTTAAAGAAAGATGTTTTTTCTTTTATTCAAGAAGCGTATAACAACAACTACATTTTAACTGAATAAGTGACCCATCCATCATTCAAGCATACCCGAATGTGTGTTGCACATATCTCATTATTTCTTTTTTGTTTTTATTCCAACCCAAAACAGAATACATTCTGTGTGAACTGACAAACTGTTTAATGTTGCGTGAATAATATGAAACAAGGTCTGTGTTTGCCGTTATGGAAGACAAC
>CAZYXQ010000008.1:10534-19829 GCA_964651235.1 uncultured Gammaproteobacteria bacterium | reverse complement strand
TGTGAAAAATAGTGTGTAATGAGTTCTTTTGGTATTCCCAAACGTAATAATGCATGAGTAATATATAAAATACTGCTTGGTTTGAGTTTTGTATGATCTTTTACATAAGAATCGATAAAGTCAAGATCATCAATATATTTTCTTGATTTAAGATCATCAATTACTTTTTGAATTAGGTGCTCATTGGATTCGTCAGGAACGAATTTAGTTTTTAAATATTGCACTACTTCTTGTTCTGTGCGTTTACGAAACTTAAGAAAAAAGTATGCCAGATTTATGGCGCTTTGAAAATCTTTAACCATAACATCACATAAATCGAAAATATTTTATCGAATGGTTCGTCTGGTATGTTTTATTTTTTAGCAAGCAATTTCTGATCAATTGCTTTTGTTATTTGGTGCTTGAGTTTTTCATCGGAAGTGAGAGTTTCCTTAACCTGTTCTTTTCCTTGTCCCAACATCCGATCCTCAAAACGGATGAATGAACCGCTTTTGGTCAGTACACCGCAAGCAATTGCCGCATCAATAATTCCCTCAAGTTTATCAATACCTTCTCCGGTTATTGTAAATTCTGCATCGCGAAATGGTGGAGCGATTTTATTTTTCACAATTTTTACGCGGACTCTTGTGCCATAGGGGAGACCGTTTTTTTTCAGTGTCTCAATTTTACGAACATCCATCCGGACTGATGCATAAAATTTTAGCGCCATACCGCCAGTTGTGGTTTCAGGATTACCAAACATGATGCCAATTTTAAGACGAAGTTGATTGGTAAAAATGATGGTAGTTTTTGACTTAGACACGATACCGGTTAATTTTCGAAGAGCTTGAGACATAAGTCTAGCCTGAAGGCCCATTTGTGCGTCGCCCATCTCTCCTTCAATTTCTGCCTGGGGGACTAAAGCCGCGACTGAATCAACAATAAGCAAATCAATTCCTCCTGATCGGATAAGTTGTTCAGTTATCTGAAGAGCTTGTTCGCCTGTGTCGGGTTGGGCAACAAGAAGATTTTCTACATTTACTCCAATTTTTCTCGCCCATGCAGGATCAAGTGCATGTTCTGCATCGATAAACGCAACAACCCCGTTTGTTTTTTGCACTTCTGAAATAAGAGAAAGACAAAGAGTTGTTTTTCCGGATGATTCGGGACCATAAATCTCAATGATTCTTCCTTTTGGAATTCCGCCTACACCAAGAGCAATATCAAGAGGTTGAATGCCTGTTTTTATGACATCAACCGCAACAATAGGATTATCACCAAGACGCATAATAGCTCCTTTGCCGAATTGTTTTTGGATTTGATCAATGGCAAGATTTACCGCTTCGGTTTTTGGGTTTTTTTGTTCTTTGGGTTCATTTTTTAGATCAGCTTTCATACAATAAGATGAATATATAAATAAGTAATACCCCCATTGTACTAAGTACTATAGTATTGTCAATTTGTATTTATCCGTCATCCTTTAAACGATATTGTAATGATTCGGCCACATGGTGAGTTTGGATGATATCGTGATGATCCAGATCTGCGATAGTCCGTGAAATTTTAATGAGTTTGAAATAAGATCGTGCAGAAAGGGATAGTTTAGAAATAGCTTGTTTTAAAAGTGAAGAGGCATCATCCGAAAGAGGACACAGCTTTTGAATATCTTTTTGTCTCATTTCTCCATTCATTTCAATGTTTGTTTCGTGAAATCGTCTTTTTTGTACACTATGTGCTTCCATAATCCGGTTCTTTACGGTTTTGCTCGCTTCTTCGATTCGGGTGTTTGTAAGTTTGTTTTCCACTACTGGAGGGACATCGACATGAAGGTCAATTCGATCAAGAAGCGGTCCTGATAGTTTTTTTTGATATTTGATAATGGTTCCAGGCATACAATGACATCTTTTTGTCGGATGGCCAAGATATCCGCATTGACAGGGATTGGAAGCTGCAAGTAAAAGAAAACGAGAAGGAAATGATACTGAGGAAGATGCTCTGGAAATATGGACTATTCCGTCTTCAAGAGGTTGACGCAATGATTCAATAACTGATCGTGGAAACTCGGGTAGTTCGTCTAAAAAAAGTACTCCTCGGTGAGCGAGTGATATTTCACCGGGAAGGGGTTTGCTTCCACCTCCAATAAGCCCAATACGCGAGGTAGTATGATGAGGATTTCTGAAAGGACGTTTTGTAATAAACCCACTTCTTCCAATGAGACCTACAGAGGAATAAATTTTCGTCACATCAAGTATTTCCTGTTTACTCATGTGGGGAAGTATTGAAGGAAATGCACGAGAAAGCATTGTTTTACCGGCTCCCGGGGGTCCTTTCAAGTGGAGGTTGTGGAATCCGGCTGCTGCAATCTCAAGAGCTCGTTTCGCATGGTTTTGTCCTTTAATTTCTGTGAAATCAAATTCCGTATTTTGTTGATCCGTCAGAGAGTAAAAATCGATTTGCGGATGAGGGGTAATTTTTTTATGACCATTCAAATGTAATACCAAATCGGCAAGTGAGCGAACAGGATACACAGTAAGACCATCGATAGCAGCAGCTTCACGGGCATTTGCGGATGGAACAAAAAGATATGGGATTTTTTTTTCTTGTGCAAAAAGTGCAATGGAAATTACACCCGGGATCTGTCTCACATTTCCTTCAAGCGATAATTCTCCGACAAACAAAGATTCTTTAAATGCGGATTGTTCTATCATGCCTGAAGCAGCAAGAATTCCAATAGCGATCGGTAGATCAAAACTGGATCCTTCCTTAGGGATATCCGCAGGTGCGAGATTAATGGTAATTCGTGATCCGGGCATTTCAAATGACGTATTGATAATTGCCGTTCTTACTCTGTCTTTCGCTTCTTCGACGGCTTTATTTGGTAATCCGACCAAGTTGAGAGATGGAAATCCCCGACTCGCCACGTCAACTTCAACATCAATACGGATCCCTTCAAGTCCAATCGAAGCTCCTGAGATAATTTTTACCATCATAGGAATCATATTTATAATACGTAAGGATATGTAAGTTCACCATGGCCGATATGCTACAAAAATACGATTTAGCCCTTCATAAAAAAATAAAAATGCATATAGTACAATTAGGAAATGAAGTTTTCAGAACTTGCAATTTATTTTTTAAAAATTGAAGAAGTGTCATCACGACTTACGATTACTTCATTATTAGCCGAGCTGTTTGAAAAACTTACTCCTGAAGAACTGGAAAAAACAGTTTATTTGCTGCAGGGAAGAGTGGTACCGGTTTATGAGAAAATTGAATTTGGGATGGCAGAAAAAACTGTGATTAAAGCGATCATTTCCGCATTAAATGTCGAACGAGGGTATTTTGAAAAAGAGAATAGAAAAAACGGAGATCTTGGTAAAACAGTAGAGTTTTTCAAGAAACAGTATATTTCGTTTGAAGAGAAGGATCTCACCATTCTTGAGGCATATGATCAACTATATAAAGCTGCAACAGCCAGCGGTGATAAATCTCAGGACTATAAAATCCAGACACTGTCTCTTCTTATCAGACAGCTTGACGCATTGTCTGCACGATATTTGGTCCGTATTCCGCAGGCTATTATGCGTCTCGGGTTTTCTGATATGACGGTTCTCGATGCTTATTCATGGATGCTTACAGGCGATAAGAGTTTAAGACCCGAGATAGAAAAAGCATATCATGTCCGGCCTGATTTAGGATATATTGGAAAAGTAATTAAACAAAAAGGGATTGAGGGGATGAAATCTATCCAACCCGTACTTTTTACTCCGATTATCATGATGAGAGCCGAGAGGCTGTCATCGGGACAAGAGATCATTGCGCAGATTGGATTGTGTGGGGTTGAACCGAAATATGACGGATTTAGACTTCAGGTTCATTATCGGCAAGATACCGGAGAGGTACATCTTTATTCAAGAAGTCTTGAAGAAGTGTCTTACATGTATCCCGATATCATACGGGGAGTAATAAAGGAAGTGAAAGCTCGGGAACTCATTTTTGAAGGAGAGGCTATAGGTTTTGATCTCAAAACCGATTCGTTTTTACCCTTTCAAGAGACGGTACAGCGTAAAAGGAAATATGGAGTTGAAGAAAAAGCTCTTGAAATCCCTCTGAAACTGTTTTGTTTTGAACTGTTATATGCAGATGGTACCAATTATATTGGGAAGCCTTTTTCCGTAAGAAGAAGACAACTAGAACACTATATTCCCAATACAACTGATGCGAAAAATCACACGGTTTTACTAGCTCCTCATACATTGACAGATAAAGGAGATGAACTGGAAAGCATGTTTGATCATGCTATATCTGAGGGATTAGAAGGAATTATTGCGAAAAAACGTGAAGGTGTATATCAGCCTGGTGCACGGGGATGGAATTGGATTAAGTTTAAAAGAAGTTATTCTTCGAAGATTCATGACACTATTGATTGTGTAGTGATGGGATATGATGCCGGGAAAGGAAAACGGACAGGATTTGGAATTGGTGCCTTTTTGGTGGGAGTTTACGATGAACAAAACGCCCGATATATTACGATGGCTAAGATTGGCACAGGCCTGACGGATGAGGAATGGCTTGAGATGAAAAAGCGTGCTGATAAAGTTAAAAACTCACATATGCCTACATCATATTTTGTGAATAAGAATATGTATGTAGATCAATGGGTTGACCCTCACATTATCGTAGAGATAAAAGCAGATGAAATCACCAAGTCTCCAGTTCATACTGCCGAATATGCCTTGAGGTTTCCTCGGCTTGAGCGGTTCAGGGATGATAAGGATATTAATAATATTACAACCCTAACAGAAATCCATTCAATGGTTAAGGCACAAGAAAAGGAGCGATGAGGCTTTTTTTGTGATAGTAGAGTGTTTTCATTACTCGTAACGGGTATTCGCCAAAAAAAGAAACGGGGTTTTGTTTAATTCTTCTTCCTGACATCTCAATGATGAGTTTTTCGTCTCTTTCTATTCTTCCTCCTACATCTATGATATGAATAGCTAGGTCAATGTCTTCGTGTACTTTTTTATTATTCAGACAAACGGAATGTTTAACTTTGTTCCATATATTTTTAGTAAGTATCATATTAGGACCCAACAAAACCTCATTTCCATTGAGAATTGGTTTGACGATATCCATGTAGAGACTGCTTAAGAATACGGTTTTTAATTTAAGGTCATAATAATTACAGGGACCGGTAAGAGCATCAATTTTTCTTGTTTCAAAGTTATCCTTAATTCGTTCAACCCAATCGGGAGGTAGTATTACATCTGCATCACAACGCGCAATAATATCGCCGAACGCTTCATTAAAACCGCGGTTTCTTGCCTGTATCATCCCCTGAGTTTTTTCTTTTACGATTTTAACTGGAAACTGTGAAGCTATTTTGAGAGTGCGATCAGTTGAGTTGTTATCAACGATGATTATTTCATCAGGTTGTTTGCGCTGAGCCACTACACTAATGAGGCATTCTTTTATATATTTTTCCTCGTTATAGACGGGGATTACCAGTGATACTTTCATCACTGTAATTGTACCAAATGATATAATATGCTACATATGAAGCCTTTTTTTTCAGTTGTTATTCCCACACTGAATGAAGAGCAATTTCTTCCTCTGATCCTCCGTGATTTGGTAAGGCAAAAAGAGCATGACTTTGAGGTTGTGATCGTTGACGGTATGTCAGAAGATAAGACAAAACAGATTGCTCATGAATTTTCTCAATCGCTTGATATCCGTTTTTTTGAAGTAGAAAAACGGAATGTATCACTTCAAAGAAATAAAGGGGCAACTGAAGCAAGGGGTGAATATATTATATTTCTTGATGCGGATGCGCGCATATTTACCGCATTTATTAAAAAACTACACATTTTTATTCATAAAAATAAAGGATTGGTTTTTGTTCCTGCGATTGCACCTGATGAAATTAATTCACAGACTAAAGTAGTATTCAATTTTGCCAATTTCATCATTGAGATGTCTCAAGGTGTAGGAAGGCCTTTTTCTTCGGGTGGATCAATGATTTTTGAAAAGCATTTTTTTCATCTGATCGGGGGTTTTTCAGATAAAGTGTATATGTCTGAAGATCATCAGATTATACAAACAGCATACAAATATGGAGTAAGGGCTAGGTTTATGCGAAATATAAAGGTAAAAATGTCCCTTCGGAGAATGAAGAAACAGGGAGAGTTAAAGTTATTTTACCAATATCTCCTTACTGCCGCTCAATATCTCTTAAAAGGAAAAATTGACAGAAAAATTATTGAATATCAAATGGGAGGACACGTGTATCTTCAAAAAACAAAAGAACAACCCCTTGAGGAGCGGATACAGGAATATCTTCTTGAAGCAAAACGTTTTTTTAAGACAATCTTTCTTCAATAATCAGCTTTATTTTACTTATTCACAATAAATTAGATTTTTAAATTAGGCTTTGTTATGCCCCAATATATAAATATAATAATATAGGATATCTCATAATATATATGAATATTTCTATAGGTCTTGACAAATACAGCATCTTGATTTATAGTTACATCATGACCCAGTTAAAGGCAGCTTTTGACCGCATTAAGCTTGTTCATAGAAATGAAAAAGGAAGGGAAAAAGATTTCATTAATTTTGTTGGAAATCAATTTAAGCAGCTGAACAGGCGTAATTTGGGCTTACCGATGAAGTTGTACCATCTATAAATCCCGTATAAAACGGTGGGAGAAAAAAAAGTAGAGCATCACTACCGCTCGTATAAGGGGACGACGAGTAGTAATGCCCTTTGCATACATTATCAGATCTCTATTTCATTGTCAAGATCTACTTGTTATCTATTTGATACAGAGCCCCAAATCCATTTGAAGAACTGAAGATTTTAGTACCGATCTTTTCAAATTTTCCTTCATTTATTTTTTTGTATTTTTCACGTTCCATTTTTGAAATGATGACGTATTTAATCTCATATTTTTGTAATAAGCGCTTGGTAAGATTAAGATCATCTGATTCGTACAATGCAATAATGTCGGGAATACGTTTTCCCACAATATCTGATGATCCTCGCCAAAGCCATTCATGAACCCACCATCCTGCAACGGTTGGAAGACCGGTATACGCAGATATCCGTTCATAATCAGTATATGAATCACCTTGAGCTTCCAGAATAACCGGTTGATCCTTCACGTGTTCATTAAGATACTCTATGATTTCTTTATCTTCAGGATAACTATTCTCAAGCCATTTGATTCCGTTAAGTTGTGGTGTTTTTTTTAAGTCGCCGTAATAAGAAGGAAATGAGTAAAAGGGATAGATAAAAATAAAAGAAAAAAATACCATACAGACAAAAAGCAATATAAATCGATACATTTTTTTTATAGTAATGATACGAAAAAAGGTATAACCCGAAGCAAGACCCATGATGATAAATGCCTGATATCCGAGCTTAAACATGGTATTTGCGCGGAAGTGAGCAGGATAAATATCTTTAATGTAGAAAAATTCAGGAATAAAGACAAGTATTGTTCCGAATGTAAAACAAACAAATGCAAAATCATCAATAATCATCTGTTGTGATGAGGTTTCGATCTTATCCTTTTGCTCTAAATATTTAATGAATAAAAAAAGTAAGAGCATAATCCAGAAAAAACCCCATAGGATAAAGAGCATCCAGAAGGGATCGGGTTGACAATTTCCTTTTTCAAAAAGAAATGGTCCCAGTTTACCCAGTGATACAAGAAAATCAGGACTGCAATTGAGTCCGATCCCTGAGACAAATGGGGAAAAATGCGAAGAAAAAGGTGCTGAAAAAACAATAAAACCAGTGAATAATGCAACGGTATGAAAAATAAATATGCGACTTATCCCATATAGTACAAAGAGGAAAAATGCAATTAAAAGGAGATATATAGGTCCGTCAAATGCATTCGTCATATAATGAACGGCGGTCAATGCTCCAAGTCCTACGATAAAAAAGAGTGACTTCTGGAGAGGGAAGGATAAATGATTTCGTGATGAAGACGGAGAGTATAATTTTGAAAATGTAATAAAATAGAGAAATATACATACAAGAGTAAGTAAAACCAACGGAATATCAAAGACATGGCCATGAAGATCTGCAACTACATAGGAATATGAAGGAAATTCGTGTATTGTGAACGGAATAAAGCGGGTAGCATTTGGATACCAATATTTGGTTGGACTATAAGAGGACAAAATATTCCAGAAAGGGACAGGTTGTTCGGTGTTATATCCTTGAGTAAAAAGATAGATAGTATGAAGGTTACCGGCAAGATTGACAATATAGCTTCCGATTAATCCTCCGATCAACACATGAGGAAATGATTTTTTCACCAGATAAATGCAGTTTCCCACAAACGAAAAAACCATCGTACTGCTGAGGGCAAAAATAGTTGAAAGTATAAGATTATAACCAACCGCAGCTTGGATATCGGTAAGTTTTATAAGTACCGCACCAATCAGATGACCGAAATAATAATAATTAATCGGATTTCCACCTGAATACCATATGTCAAGCGGTGGAAAAAAACGTGATCGCAGGATTGAATTGATAAATCCGTAATCCATAAATTTTTCGAGTCCACGAATTGACGGTTCCTGACCTCGAATATAGGTGAGAAACAATAATGATGCAAAAAAGAAAGCTTCTTCAAGTATCAAAATGAGTTTCTGCCGATTTGGTGTTATAAGATGTAATATATATTCCTTATTAATCTTGTGACGGTTATATTGCATTAGGATGATCGTACAAACGGCAAGAATGAGGACCAGAGTGGTTTGTGTAAAGGGAAGTATTTTGTATATTCCCAATATAAATGTGATATAGGATAGTCCTAATATGGATATGGCTTTTGCAAATGGATATCCCTTATCAAAAAAAGAATGGAAGATTTTTTTGGTAACAGGGTATGCAATAAGTCCCAGCAATAGGAGATATATGTACCAGTTTATTGTAGTAAATATCCAGTCCATAATTGTTTATTATACAGATAATCAACACGATACACCTTGATAAAAATGACACAATATTAGTTCGGATGGATTGCAATTTAGCCTTTAAAATGAGAAAATAACAGAATGGAAAGTACGTTTACTCCCTCACAATTTGAACCCATGTTGTCTGAATTTTGGGAGAGAAAAAATATTTTTACTGCCCACATAAATAACAAAAAAAAACCTTTTTGCATCATCTTGCCTCCGCCAAATGCGAATGGATCAATGCATGTGGGGCATGCGATGTTTGTATATGAAGATATCATGATACGTCTTCATAAAATGCTAGGATATGAAACGTTATGGCTCTTAGGGCTTGATC
>CAZYXQ010000008.1:0-10524 GCA_964651235.1 uncultured Gammaproteobacteria bacterium | reverse complement strand
ATTTGAGACACAATTTGTGTTTGAAAAATACCTAAAAAAACAGGGAAAAAGCAGGTTTGATTTCAAAAGAGAAGATTTATTCAAAGCGATTTGGGATTTTGTCATGGAAAATAAATCTTTGATAAAAACACAACTTAAAAGGCTTGGATATGGTCTAGATTGGTCGCGTGAAAAATTTACCATGGATCCAAAGGTGGTTTCAACCGTATACTCAACATTTAAAGAATTATTTGACAAGGGATTGATCTATAGAGCAAATCGTCTGGTAAATTATTGTACATCATGCGGTACGAGTTTTTCAGATCTTGAAGTTCAATATACAGAACGCAAAGACACCCTTTATTATATGAAATACGGACCATTTGTCTTGGCAACTGTGCGACCTGAGACTAAGTTTGGTGATACAGCAGTTGCGGTACACCCGCAAGACAAACGGTATACAAAATGGATAGGGAAAGAAATTACAGTAGAAGGTTTGAACGGTCCTTTTACTATACGAGTAGTAGGAGACACATTGGTTGATCCGAAATTTGGAACAGGAGTGGTTAAAGTGACTCCTGCTCATGATTTTAATGACTACGAAATTGCAAAACGCCATGGATTACCCCTGAAGCAAGTTATCGGATTTGACGGAAAATTAAATAAACTTGCCGGACGATATCAGGGATTACGGGTATATTCAGCTCGTGAGCAAGTCGTGAAGCATCTTACAGAAAAGGGAATGATCGAGCGAATTGATAACGAATATGTTCACAGGGTAGGTACGTGTTATCGTTGCGGACGGGTACTTGAACCGCTTCCCAAAGAACAATGGTTTATCAAAGTCAAACCTCTTGCAGATGATGCAAAAAAGCTTCTCCATGATAAAAAAATAAAAATCGTTCCTAAGCGGTATGAAAAACAACTAGATCGGATACTGGATGAATTTATTGATTGGAATATTTCAAGGCAGGTTGTATGGGGTATTCGGATACCGGCATATCAATGTAGGGAAATGTCAAATGTCAGATGTCAAAAGTCAAATGGATGGTTTGTCGATCTTGAAAATCCAACACATTGTCCATACTGTAATTCAAATAACATTGTGCAGGATGATGATACGTTTGACACATGGTTTTCTTCTTCGCAATGGCCCTTTGTTACATTACAGACAGAAGGAGATGAGTTTTATGACTATTTTTATCCTACCACAGTCATGGAGACAGGACACGATATTTTAAGAGCATGGGTTGCTCGTATGATGATGATAGGATACTTTAAGACTAAAAATCCTCCTTTCCGTACCGTATTTCTTCATGGAATGGTCAGAGACGGAAAAGGTCAGAAAATGAGTAAAAGCAAGGGTAATGTTATTGATCCCCTTATTTTAGTAGATAAATATGGAGCTGACGCTTTGCGGGCTGCTCTTATTTTCGGGACAAAGGAAGGCGGAGATGTAGCATTATCTGAGGAAAAGGTAAAGGGTATGAGGAATTTTGCAAATAAAATCTGGAATATTGGACGGTTTATTGATATGAACTCAAAAATCAAAAATCGAAACTCAAATCAGACTCAAAAAGCAACATTAACTTTATTAACAGATCTGGAGAAAGAAGCGAAAGTATTGAGCAAAACATATCAACAAAATATGAAGAATTACAGGTTTTCTCAGGCATTAACCGATATTCATGAATTTCTCTGGCATCGGTATGCCGATTATTATCTTGAACAGTTGAAAGAAGACTTAAAAAATGGTAATATAAGTGTTCTTGAGTGTTTGAAGCATATATATCTTGAAAATATTAAAATGCTTCATCCTTTTATGCCGTTTGTCACAGAAGCAGTAGGTCAGGTATTTTACGGAAAAGACACCTCATTATTAGAAATTGGTTTTAATTCATATGGCAACAAAAAGAACCTATCAACCTAAAAAGAAAAAAAGAATACGAACCCATGGATTTTTAAAGCGAATGAAAACGCACGATGGAAGAAATGTGCTCAAAAGAAGAAGACAAAGAGGGAGAAAAAGATTAACAATATAACCTTGCTGAATTTTTTTAGTTAATGAATTAATGTATATATGTTACAACCGCACATTTTTAATACACTCTTTGTATTTCCCATCTTAAATCTTCTTCTTGGTTTTTATAAAGTGTTTAGCTTGCTGAAAGTTCCAGGCGATTTTGGATTTGCAATAATCTCCCTTACCGTATTTGTACGGATTATCCTCCATCCCTTTTTTAAACAACAAATGGATACGGCAAAAAAAATGCAGGAAATTAAACCTCACATAGACAAATTATCCCTCAAACATAAAAAAGACCCAAAAAAACTGCAGGAAGAACAATTAAAACTCTATCAACAGGCAGGGATAAATCCGGCTTCCGGGTGTCTGTTTATGATCATTCAGATGCCGATATTTATTGCGCTTTATCAAACACTATCCCTCTTTTTCAATGGGGATATGACCAAGACAATTGCGGCAATAAACAAAGTTCTGTATATCCCTTTTCTTAAAATTACAACAATTGACCCCATGTTTTTTGGGATTAACCTTGCCACAACTCCTGAAAAAGCAGGAAATATGTTTTACTACATTGTTCCTGTTATTACTGCAGGACTTCAGTATCTGCAGGTACAGTCTTCTCAACCGATGACTGCCGGTATGGTTCAGGAAGAAAAAAAAGATGACAAAGCTCTTGCGACCCAGGATGGAAAGGAAAACAAATCAGATAGTAATGATTTCCAAAAAGCAATGAGTACTCAAATGAAATATATATTTCCTCTGATGATCGGTTGGTTTTCTATGCGGATGCCACTGGGGCTTTCTCTGTATTGGAATATATTTTCTCTATTTAGTATAATCCAGTACAAACAGATTAATACTAAGAAAAAATAAATCCGTTATTAATTTTCTAATAATACAATGGATAAAATTGAAGCAGTTAAGACAGAAACAGAAGGACTTCTTGCAAAGTTAATTAATGAGTACTCACTTGACGTACAGGAACATGAGGGAGTGTTTCAGATTGTAATAAAAACAGAAGAAGCCCCTACCATTATCGGTCGTCATGGTGAAACAATCCGTGCGATTCAAAAAATACTTGAGGTTATGTTATATAAAAAACTATCAGAATCAGTACGTGTCATTATAAATGTAAATGACTACCGGGAAAAACAGCAGGAGAGACTTGAGTATATGGCAAGTCAGTATGCGGATAAAGTGACGGAGTCCCATCAGGCTGAAAATATCTTTCATCTGTCCTCCTATGAACGAAGAATCATTCATCAGTATATAACGACCAATTATCCCGATCTAACCAGTTATTCGGTTGGCGAGGGGAGAGACCGCAAATTAGTGGTTGATCTAAAAGCACATGCTCCCGAACAAGGCGCAGAATCAGAAGCCGTTTAATCCTGTATTTCTCCTGTTTCTACCGGCAATATTTATATTTGACATTGTGTATTATATGTACACCAGATCCACCTGTTTTCAATGTGGGAATATGAATGAGTTTATCAAATCATCATCGCTTACTTTTTATATTATTTCCCAGTCACTGCAGGTATTTAAAAAAAAATAAATCTGATTGTTACATAAACCGTCACAGGTTGTCAATAGGTATGGGATATTAGGGTTTTTTGTACTCAAAAGAGTGTTAAAATATAGGTATGAGTACAACAGGACCTGAACACAACTCAGCTTCACATTCTGAAATTCAAGCTTTACTAGCAGAAGTAAATAGATTATCCGCGAAAGAAATAGTTGACGCATTAAAAAGTACGACAGTTGCTTCAAGTGAAGTAAAGGCTTCCATTGATGCTACGGTAAATGCAACTGGTGCAAAAAAACCACCCGATGTATTGGATGGTGAAGCAAAAGACAAACAAACCACAAAAGGAAAAGCGGTTGATGTACGGAAAGCTGTTCAGCAGGTATTATTGGGTGCAGGAAAATTGAATCAGGAAACATCAGCAGGAAAACCAGTTGGAGAGATGTCTCCCCTTGCTTCGACAATGATTCAGAAACTAAGTGAAAGAATATCAGCCCAGGATGTTTCTGAGCAGTCCGCTCCCTATATACACTCGATAATACAGGGTGCGCTTGAGGGAAGGATAAAATCAGTAGATGATCTTCAGACTGAATTTAAAAAAGTTGAGAATCTCAAATATGTGTCGCCCGAAATTCATAAGCGTATTCAGCAGTCGTGTGTTGAGGTGGCAAAGGATAAAGGCATTGCAGAAGCGGAAGCAGTACAAAAATTTGAGGTTAAGGAAGAGATCAAACCCCAACCAGTTGAGAATCCTCCCGTACAAGAGTCGTCTACTTCAGAGCAACCTGAAAAAAAGACCAATACACAACAACCTACACCCGATGAATATTTTGATGCATATCATTGGCCGACATACACCTCCTTTTTTAACGCGGCTAATGAAAAAAGCCTGGTAAAAGCCCTTTACTCTCCGGCTCAATTTACTACTTATGTTGAACAATTAAAACAAGAAATCGCTCATGGAAGAAATCCAAATGAAGCTGAGGTGAGAACGGCAGCTTCAAAAGAACTGGAACATCGTATTGTCGGTTTATTCGGAAAAATATACACAAAACTGGATCATGATAAACCAAAAGAGTTTTTTGATCATATCGAACAGGAAGATCCCATGTATGGTGTTATGCGTGTAAAAAGTGAACTGAAGCGGAGAATAAACGCGCTTGCATCAGAGTTTCACCGGTTGGAAGAGAGTGGAGGTCACCATGACTCTTTAGGATTATTTAAAAGTGCAGAAATGAGACCTGAAATGGCTGATGTATTGGTTGGGAAGGACGGTAAAATGAAACCGAGAATGAGAATATCTCCCTACACTAAACCGGTTGAAACCTCAGTTCCTGATTTTATTCATTATCTTGATCAGATAGTTGATCATTATCTTGACGCAAGAAAATATACTCATAACGCACGTGCAATATTTTATCATCCGGTTGATCACGAAAAAGGGTTTTACGGGCAGCTTGCTCGTTTTTCTGAAGAGATGACAACAGTTGATTTCGACCAGATGCTTTCTCTTCCTGATGGAGACCTGTTCCAGGATGCTTTATGGTTATATGATAAACATGTTGAAGAAGCATTTGCAAAACATGACTGGCAGCATGCAACGGGAATGTTTGAGACTATGCAAAACAGTGTCCGCACCCATATTGAAGATGATGTACTTAAGCAACTTGTTGCTCTTTATGGACATAGTGTAGATACTTCGCGTTTGGAGGCTGCTCTTACCATGGCAGTTGGAGCATCGCGTGGTATATTCTTGACGGAGATTGAAAAAGCCTCATTTGCTGATCCTCATCTGACTCCGGATGGTAAAGCTACGTTTGCAAGTTATTACAATCAGGACAATGCAGCGCTTACTGCCTTTAATCCGATGCACCATCATTACCGATGGCAAAGCACTAACACAATAGATCCGGTTTTTTTCATGCCGGTTGAAGGGACGAAGGGCGGGCAGGGATTTGTTGATCACAAAAATATGTGGAAGAAAATGAAAGCCTATCAGGACTCATTTCTCAAAGGAAGAAAGCCCGGCGGGATTGAGGGTGAAACACTTTTTGCGGATTTTCTTGTCAATATCGGTAAGGTGGGAGGACCTCTTCAAAGGAAAGGTTGGCGGACAACGTTTATGTTGGAAAGTCTCTATTATATGGATAATGAGGGGTATAAAGAAGGAAAAATTAAAAATGATGTTATCGATCACGTAAAGACATGGAAACGGTTTGAAAATATCGGATATGAAATTGCCCAGGATTTTGTGGCAAAATTGAATGCTGATTTTGCTGCTTCGTATAAAGGATATAAAGGTGCAAAAGGAGTAAACGGGGAAGAAAATAACAGATATGTGAGACAAAAAAAAGAACTGTTTCGATATTTATATGGCAAATATTTTGGATTGGATGAATCAGGAGCTGATAGCTATGTTGATTCCCTCAGAAGTTCTGCCGAAAAAGATATTCTTGCAAAAGTGAGAGCGGGGACATTAAAGCCGGCTGACATTCAAGCGGAAATAGAGACATCAGTAACAAAGACATATCTCAATCAGGTACTAGCTCGTTTAGTTGCACAGAGAATGCCTTCAAAAATCCTCCGTATTGATCGTGACAGGCTTTCGCCTGACGGAGTGAGCCGTTGGAGAAAAATCGCGGAGGAAATGTTTCCTAAAAAAGAGTTCGGCAGTAAACAATCGGAGACATTTGATCAGGTGATGAGAGATTTAATGTTTGCTGAGCAGATCTTAAGGAGAAGCGTAAGTAATGAAATGAAAAAAATAACAAATACGGATGAGCAGTGGAGATGGGGAGCAATTGATTACAAACTTACTCCGGATATTGTGAGAAAATTGCTTACCGGAAAATATGATCAGGGAAGAGTTGATCTTGCAGCTAAACTTCTTGAGAGAATCCAGGCAGCATATTTAAAACCGAATTCTGATTTCTTAAATAAAACACTGGTCGACCTGGTAAAAGACAGAGATAAATACCGGTATACATTCGGATTGGAGGAGGTTGATCTTGCATTTATTCCGTGGCGGGGAGCCGGGAATAGAGTATTACCACGCGCATTGGGTGACTTGTCTGCTGTTGAAATGAATGTGTCAAAAGAAATCACAAAACTGCCCGCTGTTTTTAAACAGATTGCCATTGACGGAAAGCATGATTTTAGTCCTGTCATCGAGATAATGACCAAAACGTATAATGCTCTTGATGGGATTATCGGGACAGATTATGCTCATCAGGTAGTGCATAATATTGCCGCAATGACGATCAGTTATTTTAAAAAAGATACAAAAGCACGGATATTAGGCGGGGTATTTGGATTTGGGCGTAAAAATTCATTGGCAGCCGAACGTGTCGGAAGTGGTTATCGTGTATGGGAATGGGATTCAAGGGAAATTGACAAATTCTGTTATGTGCTTGAATCACGGGGGCTTCTTCCACTTACTCCAAATAATCCTACCAATGTGAATCCGACCTATGAACCGACGTATATAAGTCTTCCATTTTTGAAAAAGCCTGTCAAATTACCTGAATCCATGAAAGTGTTTGGAAAAGAAATCAGATTGTTCAGTAAAAGAAAAGCTGATTTTCATTGGACAACAAAAGGCTTGCGACAGAGATATGGCGGAACAGCTAAAGATATCGCATTTGACGTATTGAATAAATATCTCCCCATTATGGTGGCGTGGTTGCTTTGGAAATATATAAAGGATGCGTTTGATGAAGCGGAAAAGAAAAAGAAATGATTTTAAGGTATATTAATATATGAGTATGAGAAAAAAGATAATTTACTTATTTATTACCATTTTATTTAATCATGTAATTTTTTTTGTTTCTCCTTCTATACTAATGGCCCAAACACCAGCCTCATGTCCACCTGCGGTACCTTCAGTAGCCCCTATTTTTGGAATAAATTGTGGAAATCCGCTTGACCCGTGTAATAATAAATGCTGTTATAGTGCTCCTGATTCCGGAAGATATATTCAAATACACCCGCTACTTAAACCTGTTGAAGACCTGGTAAATGAAAAAATGAAGGATAAAATTAACCCAATTTTAGAATTTAAAAGACAGGTGAATATGGCTCCTTGTGTGGGAGGGAGTCCGAGTATCCCGGGTGATTTAGGTAATCCGGCATGTGTTTGTCTGACTCCAACTCCCGCAACACTCTCTGCGCTGGTTAACTTATGTTCACGTATTCAAAATGGAGGAGAAAGATCAAGTTGTGAAAATTGCTTAAACGGATCAGGTCCGGGTGGATATGTGGGAGTGTGGACGAGCATAGGATGTGTTTCAAGTAATATTGGCGGGTTTATCCAAAATACAATGTTGACCTGGGGAATTGGGTTTGCAGGAGGCATTTCACTTCTTTGCATCATGTATGCGGCATTTATGATGCAGACCTCAAGCGGCAATCCTGAAAAGATTAAAAAAGCTCAACAGCTTATGACTTCTTGCATTATGGGGCTTATGTTAATATTATTTTCAGTATTTATATTAAGATTAATCGGAGTAACAATTCTTAAAATACCTGGATTTAATTAATCTCAGCTCTTAATAGTTTTAATCTTCGTCTCCGGTAGCTGCTTTTGTTCCTTTATTTTTTAATGTTGGAGCTTTTTTACTTGTTAGATCTCCAACAAATGTTTTCAAAGTTTTTCCTCCAGTAAGCGCTCCTATTCCAAGGTTTAACGTGCTAAGTTGTTGTAATGATCCCATTAATGCACCGGTTCCAGCACTGGCTCCTCCAAAGAGTGTGCCAAGTCCCACATTAATTGGTAAGCCCTTTACACCGAGTGCATCTTTTGTAAGCTTTACCAAATCCGGTATTAAAAACATAAGCCCCATTCCTACAAGAATCGAGAAACCAAGAGGATCGATGTTTGTCATAAAGGGAGGAACCCAAAAATCACCCGGATAAGCAAGTGAATTTAACATGATGTTACCGATGAGAAATACGGTAATTACGATGGGAAAAGTTAACAGTTCAGCAAATAGATTCTTAAACCACATAGAAAAACTCGATTTACCCGGAATTGCTTCAATAATAAGAATTATGGGAGCAAACATGACCGAAAACAGGATTGTCATGTAGGCTTTAAAAAGTAATGCAAAGATTCTAAATACGAGAAATATTACCGTAAAATAAATCAACAATCCAAGAAAAAATCCAAGACCATATAACACCGTAAAGGATCCGACAAAGACAACAACAAGAGTAAATATGATTGAACCTATAGCTCCGCTTGGAATTTTTCCGAGAGAAAAAGTTGCTAGTTCGATATTGTCCCACATTTCAGGTGTTTTATAGTTATTTACAATCCCTCCTATTCCTTTCAACGCGTACCAGGTGCCGAGTATACCTCCAAGAATTTGGGACATCTGTCTTATTTGGATAGGAAGAAAACTTTGTACAGCAGTTCCTACATATACTATGGTACCAAGACCAAACATCCCTGCGAGTCCACCAATATTTTCTTTTACAGGAAAAAGCGACTGATAGATTTCGGTTGGACCAGCGTTTAAATATAAATTCTGGATAACACCTGTATCGTAGTACGTATTATTATTACTAAGAATCGAAATAATCACCACAATAAAAACATACATCATGTCTACTAAAAATCCCGCTATTGCAAACGAAAAAGTTATTAGTATAAGAGTGGTGACAATCTTAGGAAGTGCATTTTCAACGGAAATGACCGTTTGTGGATTAATTTTCATACGGAACATAATCATAAATCCAATGGAAACAAGCACCAGTACAAGGAGCATGTATGCAATATCCCGGAAAATTTTCCAAATATTCATTAAGGGTTTGAGCGAACCAAACCCGATTCCTTCAGCAGCATATGTTTTTGGGATAAAGCCAGCGTTTTCAAGACCCGTAAACGCCCAGTATATTCCTGAGGCCGGAGGATTGGTAAACGGAATAGACAAAAGATTTGATGATAATCCAATAAGGCTTTTTGGTGCGTTTTTATCACCGTCTTCAGGATTATCTGTACAAGCTTCTCCGCTAAACATGCACACTTGAGTTCTATATAGATAGAGGGCTAATTTACCTGTTGTATCTGAATTTAACTTAGGGTCTTGTAAAGTTTGATAAATAAGTTTTCTTGACAGTTTCGTTATGCGTTCAGAGTCATATTGTGGCCGGTTTTTAGAAAAAGAAATACTAAAAATGGTGATAATAAATGCAAATACAACAATCACTATAAGGACTTTTTTTATGATGCCAAAAAAATGGTGTACGAGCTGAAATAAATACTTAATCATACTCAATTAATCATAAATCTATCCTGCGGTATAGCGGGATAGGTATTTTTAAGCCATTCATCAAACTGGATTTTTGCTTCTTCTTTGGGTTCATTGAGTGTCACAACAAACAAATCCTGGGAATAATCAAAGGTGATGGTAAACACGGAACCTGTATAGGGTATCTGTTGGCGTAAGTCTTTTTTTTGTATAGCTAGATTTGTTTCCTCAGGAGGTATATTTTGTTCTTCTGATACACCCGTGCTATCTGAAACAGGTATGGGAGTAGGAGAACTATCAGGATCAGTAGCAGGAATATCCTGTTCTACATCCGTTACTGGGTTAAAGGTCGTTGGAAGGGCGACTGAAGTAGGAGTGGGTTTTGTTGTTGTCGGTTTTTTCCCGGAAAGAAGAAGTGTAATGAGAATGAGAATGACTAAAAAAACAAACGGAACAACATAATACAGTTTTATTTCAGGTTTCATATATTCATTATATAGATAATATTATTTTCGTACCCCAAAAACCGCCATATATTTAGGAAATGGACTATATCCAAGCGAATTTTCATTAATAGGCGGGGTTTTCAGACTGCCGTAATACGGATCATAAGCATATACACTTCCTTTTTCATCAACATTTGTTATCCAAAAATAATGACCCCCTGCTCCCGGCTTAAAATGAGCTAGGGCAAACAGTGTCCAACCCGACTCAATATAGGAGCGAAAATCATCAGCTAC
>CAZYXQ010000007.1:13137-20757 GCA_964651235.1 uncultured Gammaproteobacteria bacterium | reverse complement strand
GGGTTATTAATGAGCGGAAAACAAAAAACAGTGATACCGCTTAAAAAATGAAGATATTGATGACGGTGAAGAAATTGGTGAACCAGAAGAATTGATAACAGACGCACTGTCAGAATTGAAAGAAGCTACTAATAGTTTAGAAAAAATTTATGCAGAACTTAATAACGGAACAGAATAAAGATACTGAGTGGAATACACAACGAGTGGGTGATATAACGGAACACCCACAATATGGTTGGACAACAAGCGCTAAAAAAGACACTTCGGGATTAAAGCTATTAAGAACAACCGATATTTCAAGTGGGGTGATAAATTGGGAAACAGTCCCTGTCTGCGTTGAACAACCTCCAGATATTAATAAATACTTATTAAAAACTGGTGACATTTTAATTTCAAGAGCAGGGTCAGTTGGCTTAAGTTGTTTTATTGAAAATCCTCCCGAAGCAGTATTCGCGTCTTATTTAATTCGTTTTCGTGCTAAAGAAAATATTATAAATAACAAATATCTTTATTATTACTTCCAATCACCTGAATATTGGGAATTTATAGGTGCGGGTAAGTCTGGCATTGCCGTCCCTAACGTAAACGCAACTAAGTTAGCAGACATAGAAGTTAAATATCCGGTTCAAATCAAAGAACAACTCAAGATAGTAAATAAACTTGACTTACTATTACCTCAGACAAAGTTAAGCTTAAAAAAAATACAAAAAGCAAAAAAATTAATACAAAAGTTTCGTCAATCAGTTTTGAATGCAGCCGTAACTGGAAAACTAACTGAAGACTGGAGGGAAGCCAACATACAAACCGAGGGTGGAATTGAATTATTAGAAAGAATAAAGAAAGAAAGACATTTAAGATATGCGGAATTGCAAAACAATAGTAGGAAAATAAATGGACCTAAACCAAGAAAAACGTTTTCTGAAGATATACCAATTTTATCCCGTGAAGACTATATAGA
Organism: uncultured Gammaproteobacteria bacterium; assembly: GCA_964651235.1. GTDB lineage: Bacteria > Patescibacteriota > Microgenomatia > UBA1406 > GWC2-37-13 > YC2-FULL-38-9. Next base: position 19,799 of record CAZYXQ010000007.1, on the reverse strand, counting down.
AGAATTGCCTGAAAGCTGGACTTTAACGAATGTGGGTTATTTAGCTTTCGTAACAAAACTTGCCGGTTTTGAATATACCAAATATATTAAATTGGCCGATGAAGGTGAAGTGCCGGTAATCAGGGCTCAAAATGTTCAAATGGGACGTTTTGTTGAAGAAAATATTAAATTTATTTCTAAAGAAACTTCAGATTTACTAGACCGTTCACAACTTTATGGTAGGGAAATTTTAATGGTATTTATCGGTGCTGGTACAGGAAATGTTTGTATGGCGCCTCAGGGAAAGCAATGGCATTTAGCACCAAACGTTGCAAAGATTGATGTTAATGGAATAGATACGGAATATTTATATTATTATCTGCAATCACCTGTGGGTTTTAAATATACTACATCATGGATTAAGGCTACGGCACAGCCAAGCCTATCAATGGAAACTATCAGAAAGATAATTGTTCCAATTCCTCCTCTGGAAGAACAAAAAGAAATTGTAAAACAAGTAAAAAAACATATTGAAATTGCTAATAACATTGAAGACCAAATTGAAAAAGCCGAAGCAAGAGTAAGCAAACTGACACAGGCAATATTGGCTAAAACCTTTATAGGCGAAAGTTAATAAAGTAGCAAATATTAAGCTAATAAGGTATAAGATAAGTACCTTATAGCAATAAAAATAAGTATAAATATGGCAAAACATTTTTTTGATGATAAAACACTTTTTGTTCCCCGCATTGATGATTTAACAGCAGTTGAAGCCGGTATGCCTTTGCCGGCCATTATTATTGATTTGCCGCACACAATGTGGCGGCCAGTTGTGGTGGAAAAGACCGTGGAGGCAGGCTTGCCACTAATTATTGACCCTGTCGCATTTCAATTGCTTTATACCGGAGCTAAAAATAAGAAGAACTTTAAAAAACTTGGCTACGGACAAGACGTAACCCCAGAAGAATTATATAGTGATGCACACGCCAGGTTAGAAAAAATAATTAAACCAGCAATTACAGCACAAGTCGGTGCGGGGACAGCCATAATTGTTGCTCCCGCGTTTTACAGTGAAGATACTGACGATATAAAGTTTGCGTTAAACCTGACTTTATTATCCGAAACACTAAGGTATTTAAGTGAAAACAGTATCCAACTCCCTGTTTTTGCCAGCATTAATCTTGGGCGTGGTGTATTACTCCGGCCGGCAGTGCGTAATTATATTGTTGATATGTATGGTGGCGATTTTAAAGATAAGATTGCTGGTTATTTTTTAACTATAAATGACCTTGATGCCCGTAAGGCAGACCAAGACCACCTCATAGGATTGGCGGATTTGGTATTCCAGCTTTCAAAAGACAAATGCATTATTACAAAACATGTTGGTGCTTTTGGTGAAGCATTAAGCGCTATTGGTTGTTCCGGTTTTTCAAGCGGTTTAGCCGAGGGTGAAAGCTTTTCAGTTAAAAACTTGGAAGATAGAAAAAAGGGGTTTGGTCGCACAGGTAGCTGGACATATGTACCGGAAATATTTGACTATGCTAACGATGTTGAGCTTAAGAAGATTGGTTATAAATGTGGTTGTAAATATTGTCGCGGCGGCATACCAGAAGACGCAAAAAGTAAGAAACTGCATTTTTTAGAGCGTCGTTTGGCCATTATGGAGGCATTAAGACCACTGGATAGGGTGGCGCGGATTAGGCTGATGAAAACTAAATTGCAGGACGCCGTTAAGTTGGTTGGTCAATATGTAAGGGATTTTGGTTCACCGTTTAAGACAGACCACTTGCTTCGTTGGATTACCGTACTTGAAACGGCAGAAAGCTGGGAACATTTGACGGAAGACGACGAAACCAAGTTAAACGCATTATTAAACGAAATTGATAATGAACGATGATGATAAGAGTTGTACCGGATACCAACATTATGCTTTCCGGTATGTTGGGTTTCCCCGGATATTCACGGAAGGTTCTTAATTTGGCACTCGCTAAAAAAATTGTGCTGTATGGTAGCGAGGGAACATTTGCCGAATTTAAAGAAAAAATACTTAAACAAAGAATACAGAAGTATTGGAAAAGACAAATATATACCCCTGAAAAAATAATATTAGATTACCGTTCCCTTATAAAAATTGTTGAGCCTTTTGAAGTGTTAGAAGGGGTAAGCATTACCCGCGATAAAGACGACGATATATTTTTTAGGATTGCTAAAGCTTGTGATGCAAAAATAATTGTATCGGGTGATAAGGACGTTTTAGATATGAAGCAATATGATGGGATAAGAGCCGTAACGGCAAAAAAGCTGATAGATAGCCTAGAAAAGCTAGGATTGGGTAAGATTTATTAACGCCTTGTTTGCCCAAAAATATTCGGTGGCCAAATAGTGTTTATACTCGTCTAAAGGTTTAAACTTGTCGCTCTTAACTACGGTTCTTTTAATTAAGCTTTTTGTATCAAGTACAATCAACCCCACATTTAGTTTTCTTAATAATTCTTTATTAACTAATCGTTCTGTTTCTTTGGGAATTGCTAAATATACTTTATTGGCAAATGCACGATACCTATTTGCTTGTATAGCACCACGCCTCCAATCAGATAACTTTGCTTCTATGGCGATAACTTCATTAGCAATAGGTAACCAGCCATTAACTTTAAAATACTTTTGTTCGCCGTTTGTTTTTACATACCCTAAGTTTTCTAAATCTTTTAGTATTGTGTATTTCAAATAACTTTTTGAAAAGCTTGTTTTGTCAGCAATGCTATTGAAGGGTAGGGCTTTATCTTGGTGCTGTTCATCAGGCAGTATTTTAAGCGCTTTAAAGTATTTTTCGTTAAGTAACGCGGAGTATTGTTTATGACCGTTTCTTATATCGCAATGGCCATGGTTTATCGCGGTGTTTTTAATTACTACCAGGTCAGCTATCCCATATCCCACACCAATTTCCCTTTTGGCTAAGAACCCTTCTTTTGTGAACGCTTGTTTTAATAGTTTTACAAATGTATTTTCGTCCATAATGAAGTGCCTACTTTCAGTATACACAATTATAGATACCAACCCTACTACTTTTTATAATGAACGGGTTAGAAATACGTGTGTATTACGCTTGAAACTGGCAATTAAAGGCTCAAGTTTAGACCGTCTATATTTTGTCTTTTGGTATGTTAAATTATTACACTCGCGGCAAAGAAATAACTGAGTAAGTGGCTTGCGGTAAAGCACCCCTACACGACGGTTACAGCTAGGACAGGCAAACCAATACCTACAACCCCCATAATTGCATTTAGAACTTACCAAGCTAACTTTTAAACCGTTTATATTAAGCTCAACACCGTGGCTAAGCTTATCTTTTAAATTATGGACACTTATTCTTTGGCAATCTTCAACGGTCGCGCGGGTCATAAAAATATTTTTCCTAAATCATTAAGCGTTTTTATTGAACTGTTGGTTTTGGCCAATAAAGGCGGTTTGCACTTTAACCTTAACCGGCGTTTGTCTAAACTCCTTAAGGAGCGTCATGGTAGTGGCAAAATGCCTGTTAGCCATATCTACTACCTTTGATAACTCCTTCATCATGGTAATCCAGGTCTTGCTTTCATACTCCCTACGGCCGTCATTATCTTCTATAAACGATTTGAGCGCCTTGGAGGAGCGCATATAGCTAAAATATGCATTAATTACGGTATCAATAATTAACATTTCAGATATTGAAGAAGCCTTATATTCACAAATAAGTTCACTTCTTATGCTTGGTACATAATCAAAATCTTGCCAATGCACATTAGCTTGTAGGTACTGACCAGACTTGACGTAGTTGTCCTTATGCGCTTTTACCAATGGGTCAGTCGTAGGTTTAGGTTCAAAAGGCTTAATAAGGTCATAGGTAAAATCCTCCTTACATAGAGGCTTAACCGGCGGTAAACCGTTTTCGTCCAATTTAACTCGTGGTTTATTTTTGATTGCCATTATGTTGCTATTGCAAGTTTTGGTTCTTGGCTTAACTTTTTAATTTCGTTCCACCGTACGCGCATTTCACCCATATACGCGGAGTTGGTAATTGCCTTTAAAATAAGGCTAAAGTTGGGCAGTATAATAGTCTTAGGGCTGGGGAGCATCATACTTTAGAGCATAAAGACAATCTAAAATAGAAAATACTACTCCCATTTCAACTCTTTCAATAAGGTCTGATATAATTTTTCTATGAAACTACTGTTAATAGGAGCAAATTCTTATGTTGGGGCTAGAATATTTTATGACTTAAGGGAAAAGTATGATATTGTTGGAACATTTCATAATCATCCACTATCTGAATCCTTCATAAAATTAGACATTACGGAAAAACAAGCGATAAACGATACATTTTCCAATATAAGACCAGATATGGTTATTCATGTAGCCAACTACCCAAGCCCCAGTAATGTAAAGAATAATGAGGCAAACTTTATTAAGTTAAACAAAAATACTACAGAGTATATTACTCAAAACGCAAATAATATTGGAGCAAAAGTAATTTTTATCTCATCCCAAGCCGCAAACAATCCCGGCAATGATTTATATAGCGAATTAAAACTTAAATCAGAAGAGATTATAAAAACGGTAAAGGAAGGATATTTAAACCTTCGACCATCTCTTATGGTTGGATTTAGTCCAAACACAACGAACCCGAGACCGTTTAATCGAATTCTGAAATGTCTTGATGACAAATCTATAATTGGCGAATTTGATATCTCTTGGAAACTGCAACCAACTTATGTTGGATTCTTATCACAAATTATTGATAAAGCAATCACTAAAAATATTTGGAATGAAACTATTCCTGTTTTTATCAATGAAGTAGTGACACAATATCAAATTGCGCATGATATATTAAATCACTTTGGTGTTTCGGTTAAAGAAATAGACAAACATATAAATATACCTTTGAGCCAAGAAGACTTAACGCTTCTTAATTCGCTGAATTTATTTCCTCATACCTATAAAGAAATGATTTCTCTCATAATTGAAGAAATTAAAGAGAGGAAAAAGTTTGTACTTTAAAAACGTTCCTTAAAGACATTGCGATGGGGAGCAATAACATACTTAATATAACCCTCTAGTCTTTTTCAATAGAACGACCACTTCCTGATATAATATTTTGGTGCAAATTAAATCACTATTTGTAATCATTTCCTCGATTATTATCCTATTGCTTACGAGCGGATATATTTTATTCCAAGTAAGTAAATCAAGAACATTTCAGTTTTTTGGAGGAATTACTCATCGGGTAAACACAAATGAAAAGGTTATTGCTTTAACATTTGACGATGCCCCAACCAAATATTCAGATGAAGTAGTAGGCATTTTGGAAGAGAAAGGCGTAAAAGCAACGTTTTATACAGTTGGCCAAAACATTGAAAAATCTCCAGATAAAGCAAAAAATATTGTCGCGCATGGCCATGAACTGGGAAATCATTCGTATTCCCATCAAAGATTCCTACTTAAATCATTTTCTTTCGTGGAATTGGAAATACAAAAGACTAATGAATTAATACGAAACGTCGGTTATAAAGGTGAAATCACATTTCGTCCGCCAAATGGTAAAAAGTTAATTTCACTTCCTTTGTATTTATACCAACACAATATTAAAACAATTACGTGGGATGTTGAACCAGATACATACCTCCCAAATAACATAAATGAAGATGAAAAAGTAAAGTTTTTAGTCAACTATACGATCAGCAATACAAAGCCAGGATCAATTATTTTGCTCCATCCACTATGTACATCATGCACGAGCGGTAGGCAAGCATTAAGAGAAATTATCGACAAATTACAGTCCAACGGGTATAAATTTTTAACTATCTCTGAACTTCTAACATATGATAGGCAGGATTAACTGCTAGTGGCCTCACTTTATCCATTTCTTCCCTTAGTTGAGCGACAAGGCTGAAATCTTCAAATACATTGATAAGAAAGCCCAATTCTTTGGTTATATTAAAACTACGCTGCTCGAGCCAATTTCTACTTCATGGAACTTAATCCTCAACCTACTTAAGAACGCATAGTTTGATTGTTGTTATAATAAAATGTATGGACACGATAACGATTACTCTCAAAGATCTGGGGTACAACGATTTTTTTGAATCAAGTCGGAAAAGATTGGGTTTGATGAACTATTCGGCAGCGAGAGTAGTTGCAGAATATAGAGAAATCTACAAAGTAAAAAATAGTGAGGGTGAATTTCTTGCAAAAGTTACCGGAAAACATATGTACACGGCAGCAATAAGGGAAGATTATCCGGCTGTTGGAGATTGGGTAGCTATTGAGGTCCTTCCTGAAAATAAAGCACTTGTTCGGGGAATATTACCGAGAAGAACAATACTTAAGAAAAAATACAGTAACAAACAAGAAAACCAAATAATTGCAACAAATATAGATGAAGCCTTTGTGGTTGAATCAATGGATAGAGATTATAATCTAAACCGCTTTGAAAGATTTTTTGTTCTTACAACCGAAGGAAATATAACTCCGGTTATGATACTTAACAAAACCGATTTGATATCAAAAGCGGAATTAGATAAGAGAATTCACAATATACACAGTAGGTTTACTTCGGTGAACATAATTCCAACAAGCATCATTACTAAGGACGGGCTGGATAATTTAAAGAATCATATTAAAAAGGGGAAAACGTATTGTTTCCTAGG
>CAZYXQ010000007.1:0-13127 GCA_964651235.1 uncultured Gammaproteobacteria bacterium | reverse complement strand
ATCATCGCTTATAAATAAGCTACTTCAAAAAGATGATATAGAAACAAGAGAAATGGGCCTGGTTACAGGGAAGGGAAAACATACAACTACTACTCGCGAAATGTATTTTCTAGAAAATGGTGGACTTGTGGTTGATAATCCGGGGACAAGAGAAGTGGGGATTGCGGATTCAGAAACGGGAATACAGGTCGTCTTTGATGAAATAAGTCATTTGTCTAAAGGGTGTAAATATTCAAATTGCACTCATATGCATGAGCCAGGTTGTGTTGTTTTAAAAGCAGTAGAAGAAGAAAAGATTGACAAGGATAAATACATGAATTTTATAAAGCTAAAAAAGGAAGCTGAATATTATAAATTGACCAATATTGAGAAACGAGAAAAAGATAAAAAATTTGGAAAGTTTATCAAAAAAGCAAAAGAAACCCTAGAATTACATACTTATTAGTAGCTATTTTAAAATAAATTCATACTACTCCAGCGTTAGGGAGTTAATGAGATTTTGATTCTTAAGTAAGTCTATTCAAATCTATTGATAAACCTGTTCATATTCTGGCAAATGAATAACCTCGATTTTATGAGAAGGTATATTATTTGTTGTTTGTGAATCAACATGAAGACTATCGCCACCCTCAATTAAGGAGATTGCGCCATAAATATCTTTACTTCTGGTAATATCTGCGTAACTTGCATAATTACCATAATACTGTCTCATGTCTTCTCTATATTGTTCAGGTGGTTCATGTGCAATATCTCGGTCAATTAATGCCAAGCACGGCGAACTATTTTGACCTCTCAATAAAGACCAGTATTTTTCAAAAAAATCTAGAATTTCTTGTTTTTCTGCATCTGAAATATTTGGGTATGCTTTTTTCGCCTGAATATCTTCTGGTTTAGAAGACTGCATTTTTGCGCATAGCTCTTCAATGTTTTTTCTTGCTTGTTGATAATTTTTTCGATAATATGCCTCTTTTTGTACAGGATTATTTGGAATATGAAATCCTTCACTAACAAACTGAGCAAACCATTCAGGAGAAGCTTGAGCATACCGATAAGAGTCTCGTGCGATTGATGAGTAGGATATTTTACCTTTCGAGTTAATCCCTCCCCAACCCAATAGCATAGCGTTGCCAGTTTTTGCTCCGATTTCGCGAATTCTATCAAGATCTTTCCAGTTCCAAAATCTGTCATCAGTTGTTAATCCCTCTGATAATATTGCGGATTCAAAAGCGCCATTGAAACCATGATAGTAAACCCCCTTCAATACATGATGATCAATATAATAATCAAATATTTTAGCTTTTGCTTCATCTGTTGAAACATCATTTATTCCAAGCCTTTTTGCCATAGAGTCAACCAACAATCGTGTTACTTTAGCACTCCTGCCCATTCCAGAAAAATCCACCCCCTGCAGTTGACGAACAAAATCATCAGCACCTTTTCCATCCGGATGAAGAATATAATATTCTGTAGTTAGACCTAATACCTCACCTCTTTGTTTTGGATCAAACCCCCGAATTAATCTTAAATAGTTTGGAGAGTTTAAATAGTTCGAGATTCTAGCTGCCCGTGATTCTGATGTTACTGGTTGTTCGATATTATTTCCTTTTACAACAGGCTGTTCAGGAGAGTTGTCCATATATGAAAGTATACATGAGAGCAGTATGTTCTTGAGAGTTTCCTTAAGAATTTGGGGAGATCGAAATTAGTTGGTAAATTTAAAAGTAGAGAGGATTTGATCTACTGTTGACCAACCGTCTTTAGTAGATAGATAGAAATAGTAAACGGTACTTCCATTTTGAAGAGAAAATATCATAAATGGGTAGTTGGCACCCTCTCCACCCATTCCCGAATATGTTGTTGTTTTCATTCCTGCTACGGTTATTAATCCTTTGGTTAAACCTGTCTCATCCTGATAACCATTTTTTTCTAATGTTGAAACAGCGGGCGAATCACCAATTTCTATATTCATATCTAAATATTCTGACGTGGAAAAAGCACCCCCCATACGTCCAGTGATATATTTATCATTTGCAGTATTTGTGTTAATAAACTCCATATTATTGGGATGCATGAATTCAAAACCATAGTTATTGTTTCGGTATAGTTGCCAATCCAATAAAGCACGTGTGGGATTAATGATGGTAGGAAAAACTGTGGGACTTGATATGGGGGTTGGTGATGGTTGAAAAAGGAACTGCTGCTGATTGGGTGATTGGTTTTTACCGATCTGAATACCTGCAAAAACTAAACCAACCACAATAACAATTGTTAATAATATGAATGATATCTTATTTACCCAATTAGTTGATCCTGGTACCGTAGGAGGAGTTTGAGTTAATGGATGGGTTTGTGGAGTATCTTGTTGTATCTCATTATCCATATATTTTATGTTATCACAATTTGTTAACCGTTTATATTTTCTTCACTCTTGAATTGATTAAAAATCTTCGTGGATCTTAATCATACAAACTAATCCCTTGGCTATATTAATGCTTCGCTTCTTGAGCCTGTCAGTACAGGCGGTTGGTTGAGGAAGGATATCAATTTAGTCTGTTATAATAACCTTCCCAAGACTTGATTATATGAGTTTATAGTCAAAATATATTATGTCCGAAAGAATTATGGTATCAGGGCACATTGTAAGGTTTTGGAAACAATTAGGGCAAGAATTAAACACGGCTGAACTATCTGCTTATTCTGACAACGGGCCAGTGCGAAGGATTTTGCGTGATATATTAAAAACGCCTGGTGTATGTTTACCTCAGGAGATGGTTGAAGTTGGGGCGCTTTACAAACCCTTTTGTTTTGAGGTGGGTAATTTTTCAAGAGCGCTTCTGATCGACCCAATATATGCCGAAAAAGATCCTCCGAGACACGGACAGAATGTTGTTACAAGCAGTACTCCGCTACCGGAAGCACTTGATGAAATAAGAGTGTGGCTTCGAGATGGGGGTGTATTATTTCTTGAAAACGTAATCAATTATTTTGAAGGGAAAACAGTTGACGCCTTACTTCAACAAAATTTTTCTCATATCATTATTGGAAATAACTCAAGTGCAAGTTTTGGCGATAAACATCCGCTCAGGCTTAAATCTCCTCAAGAAATTCAAAACACACTGTTTAAAAACGGCTTTAGTCCCACAGGTGAAATATTTCTCTCCAAAGATACTTTAGCAGGCGTGTATGTAAGGTAATCGCGTTGATCTAATAATAAATATTCTAAATAGATCACAAAGTCAATTTCTTTATCTTCTATTTTTTTCCCCATGAAATAACTGTGCAATTATGTATAAAACAAGCTTCTCTTTAGTAACTATGGTGAGTAAAGTAAACAAAAGCATTATTGCTATAATAAATTCATGCGCGACAATCAGCCCACTGCTTACCTGATGTGCGGATTTATCGGAGCGGGTAAAACAACTTTTGCCAAAAAACTGGAGCGTGAAACAAAAGCAATACGAATAACTAAAGACGAATGGGTAATAAAAGTTTTTGGAAGCAAAATAACCCTTAACAAGAATTTTGAAAAGTATGATAAATATATAACCGAGTTAGCAACACAGATTGCACTTAAGATTTTGAAATCAGGAAAAGATGTGATAATCGATGAGGGGTTTTGGGTTAAATCACAAAGAGACGATATAAAAAAGAACATATTAAAAGCTGGCGCAAAACCGATACTGTATTATGTTGAGTGTGGTATGGAAGAAATGAAAAAAAGGGTTATGACCCGAAGCACCATTGAATCTGAAGATTCTTTTTATATAAATGAAAAAATGTTTGATGGCTATGTGAAATACTGGGAACCTCCAAGTAAAGATGAAGAGTTTATCCTAGTAAAATAAGTTTTAGTTTATTCCAATCTGTTTGGGTCTTTAGATATCATTACTCCAAATGGGACTGTGAAGTCCATGTTGACAGTTAAACCGCATACATATCTTCAAGCTCTTTAACTCCTCCAAATGCAATGCGGTCAACCACGGTGTTATTCATTCCAAGCATAAGAGCAGGAATTATCGAGAATTCTCCGTACTTATTATTAATTCTATCCAGGGCATCAGATACCCTTTTTGATTTATCATCGTGTTCATCAAATAATTCCATCTGGGCTTTTTTTGAAGGAGAAAGACCATAACAGCTTACTGATATCTTGGCAACAATTTTTTGCTCGGGTTGTTGGTTAAAAACAAGTTGAGCTGCGCGAAAAAGTTCCATCGTCGAATACATGGATGTATTGATGAGTCGTCCCCGGTGCCAGTAGGTATAATCGCGGTATAAAACCGCAACATGAATACCCTGAGCCATCTGACCGCTTTTTCGAAGACGTCTTCCCATCTTTTCACAGAGTTTCATCATGATTTTTGAAAGCTCTTGCGGATCGGCTGTTTGTTTTCCAAGAGCATAATCCTGACCGTAGCTTTTACGTTCCGGATTGACATCATCAACTTCCCATCCGCGGAGTCTCTTATACCAATAATATCCGCAAATACTTTGAAACACCCGCTGCTTCAAAATCAGTAATGGAGCATCAAGAAATTGAATGGGGGAAAAAATACCATGAATATTTAGGCGGGCTTCAAATCGGGTATTAATACCACACAGATCAGTTAACCTTAGTTGAGAATAAACGCTTCGGAGATTCTTAACATGAATAACGTCGAGTCCGTCAGGCTTGTGTAACGAAGCTCCGGTTTTGGCCAAAAACCGGTTTGTACCGATCCCTATTGAAGCAACAATCCATTCACCAATCTCCTGTTTCAGACGGTTTTTGATTTCACATCCAATATCAATAAGAGATCTTTTCAGACTTTTTATCATGGGATTAAAATCAATGACCACCTCATCAATTGACTTAGGAGTGACAGAAACGGAATAATCACCACAGATTCTCTTTAATCGTATGTGGACATCCCTTACCAGTGCGGTGTCAGTCGTACGGACAATTACGTCTTTGCAGATAAGTTTTGCCTCCATGACCCGCATGCCGGTTTTTATTCCCAGCCTTTTTGCCTCAATTGATGGAGCCAGAACACAACCGCGGGGCGAATTATATGCAGCCATAACAAGGGGTTTGCCTCGAAGGTGGGGAAACGCTTGTTGTGTGACGGTTGCAAAACAACTGTTTAAATCAATATGCATGACCAGGGGTTGATTGTGGTTAATTTGTAGTTCCATCGCACACCTCCTTTAGGGTCCAATGAAGACTATCAGTATCGTGTTCTAAGCGAAAATCCAAAGTTCCACTGGTCACGTGAAAAATATGTAATAATTTTTTTCCTTCCCTTATCTTATGGTGGTATGAAACCGATTTAATAATATAATCTCTGCCCTGCCAGCGTATTTTTCTCGGCATAACGGTCCCGCTCTCTCTGTTATATGAGGAAATTACACTAATTTTTTCATCAATAACTTCATTCATATTTAAAATATAAAGGTAAACAATCGTTTACTAGTGTAGTGAACTTTGGTTCACTTTGTCAACTAGAATTTTCTAGATCAAAGAGTATAATAGTGAATATGTGTGGTCGATATTCATTGGAATTCGATGAAGAGTTTTATACAAGATATAAGGTCTCCAATAAACCACTTATAAAAACAAATTATAACGTAGCTCCGGGTCAAACAATGCCCGTTGTGCTGGCTCATAGTTCCAACGCAGTGGTGTTTATGTTGTGGGGACTCATTCCGTTTTGGGAGGAAAAGAAAGAAAAGCCACACGGACTTATAAACATGCGGGATGATACCATTTTGAAAAAAAAATGGGCACATACATACATTCAATCCCAAAGATGTCTTGTACCTGCAACCGGTTTTTACGAATGGAAAAAAACAAATAAAGAAAAACACCCCTTTTATTTCCATCTAAAGAACAAATCATACTATTCTTTTGCGGGAGTTTATAGTGAATGGATGGATCCGTTGAAAAACAATCCCATAAGATCATATGCAATCATCACCACAACCGCGAACTCTCTTATGGAGCCAATACACAACAGAATGCCGGTCATATTAAAGCAAGAAGATGAAGATAGGTGGCTCAGTCATGACTTGGATGAGTATGAAGATATAAAACAACTACTAAAACCGTATTCCGATACAGAAATGGAAACGTATCCCGTATCAATAAGAGTAAATAGTCCTTTGTATAACAACAAAGAGATGTTAAAACCGGAACATAAAAAAAACGAAGAAATTAAACAGGGCGGTTTATTTTAATATTCTTACGAAAAAAGTGAAAAAATAGTCTAAGGTGGTATACTTGTTTTTATATGACAAAGAATCCAATCATGAATGCTTCATCCGCTACTCTATATATTATTTTCGTAGCTCTTTTTATGTTTTATGGAAGCCGATTGTTTGGACCAAAAGATACTATACTTGCACCCATTGCTATGATTTCACTTTTTACGTTATCTGCAGCCATGATGGGATATCTGTTTTTATATCAACCGCTTCAACTGCTACTTGATGGACATAAAAAAAGAGCAGTTAATCTTTTTTTACAGACGGTTGGGGTTTTTGCAGGAATAACCGCCCTCATTTTTTTCCTACTATTTTTAGGGGTTTTAAAATAGCTTGAGAGAATAAACACTACAATCTATCATTCTAAAAACACATACATTTTTATAACAATATTCCGGTAATACCACGATATAACAAGTGGAGCGAGATACCTAATATTCCTAATTCCAACAATGTTACCAATCGTTTAAATTGAATATGTCTGAACACATATTGAATAAAGATGAAAAAGAGAAACCCAAATCCAAATCCCACCATTAATCCAACAATATGTTCAAGATAGGTAGCACGAAGAGGAAAAGACAGAACAATTATTTCGGACCCTTCAAGCAGAATGAGGGCGACAAGAGTAACAAAGAGTGAAAAATCGGCAGCACCTTTTTCTATTTGCCCCAGTAAACCCGAGAGATGAGATTCTTTTTTTTGGTACATCATCTTATGAAATAGAAGTCCTGTGACCACAAGGAATATACCGACAAAAAGTTGTACGACGTGCTCATATTGTTCGACAAACTCGTGGAGGTTATATTGAACAGATTTCATATAAAAAATCGACAGATATAGGATGAAAAAAACCGACAGGGTAGATAAGGAAACGCATAAGATAAGCAGTTTAAAATGCTTGTTAGGTGATGCTTTGAATAAAATGGATATAAGGACCAATATTTCAAGTGATTCACGAATGGTGATGAGGGTAATTGGCAACATACTTATACAAAATTAGTAATAGTAATAAGGGTAACAACAGTATAACAATATATTCGGTTTATGTTTTGTTATATAATTGTCGCTATATGAATATTCCAAAAAACGTAAATACATCAATCCAATATCAGGAGGGTTCGGTAGTAAGTAAAGAAGTCCTCCAAAAACCAACCGGGACGATAACAATGTTTGCTTTTGATAAAGGACAGGGATTAAGCGAACACAAAACCCCCTTTGACGCTCTTGTTGTAGTTACAGACGGAGCTGCCGAGATATCAATATCAGGAAAAACACATATCGTACACGCAGGAGACTATATTATTATGCCGGCTCATGCTCCACATGCGGTAAAGGCAAGGGAACAATTCAAAATGATACTTATCATGATAAAATCCTGAATAATAGTACCTCAAGGTATTTTTTTATTACCCCAGTCTATTTTTGCATGAGGCAGACCCAAGCCACGTATGCGGATTGCCGTTCCAGCACCATCCAAGATTAGGATTTTTGTTTGCATTAATCCAGATAGCCGGTACCCGTTTATCTCCCGTATGGCGGGAAGCAAGTAGAGAAAAGCAGTTATTTTTCAAAAGAAAATCAGGGTATTGAGTCATAATGGCAACACCCTCATCAATTGTTAAGGGTGAACGGTCCATGGTTAAAATTTCCTCCATTGCTTTACTCGGAGGTTTGTTTATATTGTTTTTACCTCTGTCAATATCCATAAGTAAATACACATCGTTCCCAGGAATCTTTATATCCGGTATTGGATTAAAATCAGTTGGAAGCAGGGGAAACAACTTCGTAATTCCGGTTTTTCCCTTTCTTTCAACCAACGCCATTGCCTTATCGGTAGGAATGAGATTGCTTTTAACCACAATAACAAAAGGCAGCAACCCTTTTTCAAAATCAGCATCAGGCACGTTGAGCCCCTCAAGCCTTGTGCGTAGACTTTTAAATAAACCAATAAATGTATTGTACTCCCTTCCTATTACTTTGGGATACCCCTTTTGGATTAGGTTTTGAACCTGTTTATCAAATTCAAACAGCGCATTCATATCAATATTATATGAAGTTTACCATTAAAATTAATGCGGCTTTTCGTATGAGTGTGGTTTGAACCTATTACATTGCTGCAAGTACTTCTTCAGCAGTACGATGTTCGTTTCTGGCGGGTCGATTTTTGACAGCGGGTCTAACAACTTGAGAGGGGGAGCTAATTTGGGATTGGTTAGTGTCAACTCCTGCCCAAAAAAGAGCAGCGTTGGCAAGTAATTTTGCACGTCTTTCAAGATCATATTGGGTACCCTGAAATACAACTCTTCTTCCGTCCGGCGTAGTAGCAGTAACGGAATTCGTAGCTGAGTCGTAAATAGCGGATTTATATCTAGGTGCCTCTTTTATACACATGTAGTATGTATTATAGTATATTGAGTACTATTTTTCAATTTTTACAAACAGGATTCCAAATCAGCAACAAAACTCTCCGTGCTTATTACCAATACAATTTGAATGTAAAATGTGTTCGGAATGGAAAGTGTATCAATAGAGTATAATGATCGTATGGACGTGTCAGTTTATCTTGCACGCTTTTGGGGAAGTTTATTATGATAAAAAAAACATGTTCGTTAGTTGGAGTGTTTATATTCTTTTTCTCCTTTATTCCCCGCATAGTACTAATACAAGCGACAAATACATATGACGGATACTATAAAGGTCAAGCAGAGCTTTCAAATGTTAAAATGCAGGTGTCGGGCACAGTGACTGTAGAAAACTCCCAGTTCACGCAGAGTATTGAAAAAAAAATAAACTACGCGATGGGGGAACGTGAAATTCCAGTAGGAATTGAAATAAACATACAAGGATTAATTGATGGAAAAGGAACAGTCACGGGTTATGCGGGGGGGACAGGATATGTGGGTGTGGGGGATGAAAGCGCAACATGGAGTTTTAAAAGCAATATTGAAGGAAAAATAAAAGACAATACATTAACGTACTCATTTCATGTGGTTCCTTCTGTAACAAAATGCCCAAATGAGGGAGCTGAAAAAGTTACTTGTAGCGCCGACCCATTTGATGTGAGTGCAACGTATACCCGTGGTGATTCATCCGTTGATCCATCTGATTCGACTCACGAGGAAACCATACAGAGTGAAATGACTGACACATCTATTCCCACGATATCAAAAGTAATGGGAGACGTAGAAATTATTAACCCTGATACGCGCGAGCAATATGGTGTATTTGAGATGACAAAAGATTTTGTATTGGGAACTCTTGGTTATAAATCGCAGCGTCAAGTGGGTGCTTGGGGCGAGGGGAAAAAGGGGATGGAACTGCCGGTTAATTCACAGATAAAAACAGGGGTCGGAAGAGCCATAATTGAATTTGCCGACGGGACAAAATTTATCATCAGAGAGCATTCAAGTTTCCGGGTGTTTAATGGCGGGTTTGAATTGGAACGCGGGGCATTTCATATGACGTTTGTTAAGCAGGCAAACGGACAAATCATATTAAAAGATAAACGGGCACTTTTTGGGATACGGGGGACGCAGTTTCTTGTTGAAATTGGAGAACAAAACACAATATTAACTGTGTTTGAGGGATTGGTTGAAGCATCAACCATTGATAAAAAAATAAAACAGGAAGTTTCAGGTGGACAAAGTGTAACTATTGAATCAAACACAATACGTAATAATAATTCTCAACATATTCAAAACCTGCAAGAAACGTGGGATGCGATTGGAGAAGAAGTGAACACCAATTCGTCAAAAGTTTCAGCGGAGTCATTTTCTTTTCCCACGATGGCTTCAGGTTTTATACTGGGAGTCGTATTTGTTTTGGGAGTAGTTATCATGTTTAAAAACCGAATCATTGGAGCAGTGTTAATGGTCGTATCTATTGGGCTTGGAGGTTACCTTATAGGAGCAGGTCAAAAACCGCCCACCACCACACAAGTTCAACCTACCGGAACTCCAAAAAGAATAGCAACCATAACACAAGCTTTACCAATAAGGGAACAAACAAGTAGCAAATCAGAAGCGAAAGATAATTGGAAGACCTATACAAATAAGGAACTGGGTTTTACATTAGAATATCCGGAAGGAGTGAAACCCGAGACATATAATGACGGAACACTTGTTCTTTCACAGTGGGGTCCGACACAAAAAGAAGATACGGAATTTTTGACGGTATAACCATTTCAATTACTTACAGATCACTGGCCGGAAGGACACTTGCTGAGGTTGTGGAAGAAAACAGGATGGGATCTGAAGAAATTGCCGGAGAGAGGATTCCTCTCGCGTCTCCTATCGTGTTGGGTGGGGTAGCGGGGCTTACCTATAAAGCCATGAATAACGATTATTATTTTATTCCTCTTTCCGGAGAAAACTATCTTGAAGTATTAAATTTGAGCGCTGATCCCGGAGGGCTGGGATATGTTGAGACGGCAGATAAAATCCTTCAATCAATCAAAATTATCAAATAAAATGATTTAACAAAAGAGTTATGAAAAATATAATTATTAGCCATATGAACGCAGAGTTATCTGATTTCCCATCGGAGAATCATTAAGTTATTATTTTACGTTATTATGAAAAAAAATCAATTCTTGGTCAGCATAGGTGTTGCATTAAGTTATCTGATAATGATCGGAGTTAATGCAGCAGCAAATGCGGTTCCTATAAACGGAGTAAATACGGGGGTTGTATCAGACTCATATCCGAATTTATTTGCGCCTTCCGGAATCACGTTTTCCATATGGGGACTCATTTATCTCCTGTTGGGGATGTATACGCTCTATCAGTTCGGGCTGTTTCAAAAAGATAAGGGGAAAAAAAACAACACCTATTTTAAGCTGATAAATCCCTACTTTATTCTTTCCTCGGTTGCAAACACAGCATGGATTTTTGCATGGCACTATTTTCAGATAGGTCTCACGGTAATACTTATGAGTGTCATATTGTTTTCATTGATTAAAATCGCGGATGTGATAAACCGTAGCACTTTTCGTCCAAAAGAAACACTATTTATCAGAGCCCCGTTTAGTATCTATTTTGGATGGATTACTGTGGCAACCATTGCAAACATTACCGCCTTTTTAGTAGGTTTGGGGTGGGATGGATTTGGGATACCGCAGCAATCCTGGATGATTATAATTCTGTTTGTCGGAACTCTTATTGGGATTGTTCGGACATTGAAAGACAAAAACATCATGTATGGAATGGTGTTTGTCTGGGCGTACTTCGGGATCTGGATAAAACACACCTCAAGCGCCGGTTTCAACAATCAATACAAAGAAGTGATAGCGACGGTTGTTTTCTGTCCCATGCTGTTTCTTATTGCAAACGGATTTGTTTTTCTTAAAAAGAAGACTGCTTAAAGTAATATGTTGTCTCTCTTAAAAAATGTCAAACATACTTGACATTATGTAAAATAGATATTACTATTTTTGCATATGCATATTCAACATCTTAAACAGGTGAGACTTTATGCCATGATTTTTGTAGGAATTATTATCGGGACTTCAATACTTCTTGATATGTATGTATTAACCCTGATAAGTATATGTACGGGTATTTTGGTCATGGGTCTTACAAAACCAAAAACAAGGATTGATGAAAGAGAAAAAACAATACGGGAAAAGGCAGCGCAGTTTGCGTATGCGGTGTTTGCTCCGACAATGGGGATAACCTCATTTCTGTTGTTGATCCCTTCATATAGTGGGCTTGCTGTTTTTTCCCGAGGAAAGTTTGCATATATTGAGTCTTTGGGAATGATACTTGCATATCTTACCCTGTTTCTCATTGCAGTTTATGCAGTGTCATATTATTTCTTCAGCAGAAGATATGGGGGAGGAAGTAATGAAGAATAAACTAAAAATATATAGGGCAATGCATCATCTCACTCAGGAACAACTAGCAGAAAGGGTAGAGGTATCAAGACAGACAGTGAATGCAATTGAAAGCAATAAATATTTGCCATCTTTGGCCCTTGCATTTCGTATGGCAAAGTTGTTTCACGTTACTATTGAAGACATTTTTTTCTATGAAACATAAAAACATGTTACTGAACACCATGATGAAAACAATAGGGTATGTAAGTGTAGTGGGGGTAAGCACTTTTTTCTTATTGCTTTTTATATCTTTTACCTGGATTAGACATGATGTGAAACAGCAGTGTGAAGATGCGATACGGGAGTACAGAAAAGACTGTGTAGAGTCACTTATTCTGACGTTGAAAGATGAAAAGAAAAGTTATAAAGATCGTAATGCCTCAATCTGGGCATTGGGGCAGTTTGCTGATAAACGGGCTCTTCCGGTACTTAAGTCATACTATACGGGAAAAATTCCAGAAAGAGAACCGCTCCACAAAACCATAAGTCAGTACGAACTTAAGAAGGCTATAAGGTGGTGTGAGGAGGGCAATATCACAAGCTGGATGTATCGGGGAATGTAATGGGTACCATAATTACTCTCTCTTGTATGTTTTCCTTTCTCTTGAACAACACTGCTTATATATACTACAATCAAATGTATGATAGGAGAGCATATCACGATATATTTAGTTTCGTTTATCACTATATGGTTTGGTTCGGGACTGATTATATCCTCTGTTGATATCATTTCCAAGAAACTTAAACTTTCTTCATTTGCTCTTTCCTTTTTTATCCTGGGGATTCTTACTTCCATTCCGGAATTTGCAGTCGGACTTACAGCAGTATCAGAACATAATCCAGAAATATTTGTTGGAAATTTGATTGGAGGAATTGTCGTGATTTTTCTTCTTATAATTCCGGTCCTTGCCATTTTTGGAAATGGCATAAAACTGAGCCATCAGATGAATGATAAAAATCTTCTTTTTTCATTCCTTGTTATATTGTCTCCCGCATTTATGATTGC
>CAZYXQ010000006.1:0-22512 GCA_964651235.1 uncultured Gammaproteobacteria bacterium | reverse complement strand
GGCAGTACCTTCTGCTCCTGCTTTTACTAACCCCGGTAATACCTATGACCGGCTTTATATAGTAATTAACAATGGAGGAAATCCGACAGATTCAGAATTTGCCATACAGATTACGGTTGCAACTGATGAAGCATGGACAAATACTTCATATATTCAAAGCGATTACACCATCGGTTCCGTACTTGGCGATGAAGATTGGCTCCTTTATGATGGAGCACAAGGAATAGGCTGGAGTGGAACTACCGGATTTTATGTCACAGGTTTGTACCATAATACAGCATATAAAATCAGAGTGAAAGCCCGGCAGGGAAACTATACAGAATCAGCGTGGGGACCATCCTCTACCCAGTCAACCAGTTCACCATCGCTCACATTTGGAGTTGATAAAAACTCAATTGCCTTCTCCGGTTTAAACTCTGGAAATTCTTATACTGACTCAGGAAAATCAACCATTCTTACCACGAGCACTAATGCATATAACGGGTATATTATATATGCGCATGAGTCTCAGCCTCTTACCCATATCGCCTACCCAACCCAGACAATCGCCAATTATACTTCTTCAAACTCCAATCCAACTTCTTGGACAGGACATGGGTTCGGATACAGCACAAGTGATAGCAATGTAACAGGGGGCACAGCAAACCGATTCACAAGCGGTGGACCCAACTATGCAGGCTTTGTAACAGATGTACCCGGTGACCCTGTCGCAGATCATGCCGGACCCATCCTTTCGCCTATTTCAAATGAACAGTTTACCGTCTCATATCGGGTAACAGCCCAATCAACATCTCCGGCAGGTGAATATCGTACAGACGTTATTTATGTGGTAGTACCCACATATTAATATAATTACAAATAACAAAATTCAAATTACAAATAAATTACAAATCTCAAATGGCAAAGGTCAAATCTCAAATAGTACACTTCAAATATCAAATCTCAAATGGCAAAGGTCAAATAAGATTTGTTAAGCGTTCACTTATATCGGTTTTATTTATATTAATCGTCCTGTTATTGTCATCTCAAGTAGTTTCTGCCCAGGAGACAAGTAAAACGCAAATCTCAGTTTCACCTACCATTTTTAATATTCTTCTTTCGCCCGGTAAAACATACCAATATTCAATAGAGATTCAGAACCTTTCTTCTCAACCAATCCCTGCATATGCTGTCATGGAGCCGATTTTTTCTCCCGACGATGCAAACCCAAAGCAAAATTACGCCCAAAGTCTTGTCCCTTGGATCACCATATCAAATCCCAATCTTCTCATCCCTCCTAAGGAAATTAAAAAACTAATCTTCTCAATCAACGTACCGGAAAAAATTGCGCTCGGTGGATATTACGGAATGATATACCTTTCACCCTTTACAAAAGAGATAACCTCTTCAACTGAGATTTTAACCCGTATCGGAATCCTTTTATTAAGTAGTGTGGGTGTACAGGAAATCCCCCTCAACAAAATTGAAGTTAATAATTTGAAAACATCAAGACTAGTATATGACAATGAAAAACCAACTCTTTTGTTTTCAGTTAAAAATATGGCGCTTAATCACTTCTCTGCCAAACCGTTTATTCGTCTTAAACCTCTAATCGGATCAGAAAGTTACAGTGATTTAGAGGAAAAATTTGTCTTTCCGGGTAAATCACGTTCATGGCAGCATACCATAACTCAGTCACTCCCCTGGAATATATATAGGGGTACCTTATTTGTATCTGTAGGAAACGGCATCCAAAAAACTGATACATTTGTATTTGTAAATTTCCCATACCGCATTTTGCTCGTGGTAGTTTTTGGTATGATGATAATTATGATTATGAAAAAAAGAGGAAAAAAAATTATGCACGCATTACGAATACTAATAAAAGGATAATCCATGATAAAGTCAATCATATTGCTTTTGTCTGCCGTACTATACATCGTTTCGTCTATTCTTATGCCTTCAGTTTATGCAGGTACACTTACGAGCGCAAAAATTACTATTACTGATTCCCGTGCAGGACAGTCGGGTGTTAGTCACACGTTTAATTTCACTACAGGTACTACCGAAACCATTGCTACAGTCATCATGCAGTACTGCACAACTGCATCAGGCGACTGTACTACTCCTACTGGTCTCATCACTACCAGCGCTTCACAAGGTTCAATCACCGGACTTGGTGCATCCACCTCAAATGTCGCTACAAACGGTACCATCACCCTTACCGTCACCAGCCCCTTAAGTGTAAATTCAGGAACCACAATTACTCTGCCCTACACAGGTATCACTAATCCCTCTACAACCAATACCTCATTTTACGTACGCCTAACCACAAAAAATGGATCTGCCGATACTATCGACTCAACAATTGTTGCTTTCGCAATACTTACTTCAACATCACTTGCCGTGAGTGCAAATGTTGGTGCTACACTTTCCGTATCACTTGCAGCGGTAAATACCGGATCAGTAAACGGTGCAACCGTCAATGTCACCAACACAACTGCAACAACCATTCCGTTTGGTCTCCTTACCTCTGGATCAACAAAAATTGCTGCTCACGATATGACTGTCTCAACTAATGCAAGTCAGGGTTATGCGGTAACAATCAGATCAGATGACCCTCCATTAGCCGATAATTCAAATAATATTGATAAGTTCACCGGAACTAATGCGAGTCCTACTTCCTGGACTTCCCCAAATGGAGGAACAATCAATATTAATACGGGTTTTGCGGGTTATACATCGGAAGATAATTCCTTATGCACCGGTACCGCGGACCGGTTTACCTCAAGCGGAGGAAACAAATGGGCAGGACCGGACGGAACTCCCGCTGAAATTATCTGCAGTACTTCAGCGGTCATTCTGGGAGAAACCGTGCGCATCGGATGGCAAGTTGAGGTGAATTCGCTTCAGCCACCCGGTTCTTACACGGGCACGTATGTAATAGTTACCACACCGACGTATTAAGAATAGTATTAATCTCTTGACAAACGTTTAAAAAACTGTATTAATTAGTATATTAGAGAAAATATGAGCATACTTAGAAAAAAAGGCAAATATTTAGGTTTGATAATATCTTCAGTAATAGTATTTACCTCACTCCTTTATCCTCTCATCGTTCCCGTCCGTGCAGCCACACTCACAAGTGCCAACACTACCATTACAGATTCCCGTGCAGAACAAGCCAGTGTTGGACATACGTTTAACTTTACTACAGCGACAACAGGAACCATTGCAACGGTCCGTATTGAGTACTGTACTACTGCCTCAGGCGCCTGTACCACCCCAACAGGTCTTCTTACAACAAGCGCTTCCCAGGGAACCATATCCGGACTTGGTGCATCCACTTCAAACGTAACAACAAACGGATTGATTTTATTGTCAGTTTCTTCACCTGCATCCGTAAATAGCGGAGTTGCAATTTCATTGCCCTATACCGGCATCACAAACCCATCCGGAGCCAATTCAACTTATTATGTCAGAATTCAGACACGTACTGCAGCTCCGGCTATTATCGATGAAGTTACAACTGCTTTTGCAGTCCTTACCTCAACCTCAATTTCGATGACTGCCACAGTTGAGGCGACATTAGCCTTTTCCTTAACTCCTGTATATACTGGTTCTGTAAATAATGCAGCTATAAATGTCACGTCTGCATTAAGTGCTTCAACAATTCCGTTTGGTACCCTTTCATCAGGCGCAACCAAAATACTTGCTCATGATGCAACGGTTACCACAAATGCTGCAGGTGGATATGCAGTTACTGTCGCAGCTCTCGCTGATCCACCTATGTCAGATGGTACAAAAAATCTTGATTATTTTACGGGTACCAACACATCTCCTTCAGGTTGGACATCTCCCTTGGGTTCTTCACCAAGTGTAAACACCGGATTTGTCGGTTATACGACTGAAGATGCAACACTATCAGGCGGAACAGCAGACCGATTCACGTCAAGCGGAGGAAACAAATGGGCAGGACTTACCACTACTGCAGATCCGGTCATGTCACATACTGCCGGAGTTTCATCCCAAACAGTACGTGTCGGATGGCAAGCAGAAGTAAACAATCTGCAACCACCCGGAACTTATTCGGGTACAGTCCTTATGGTTGCAACCCCAACCTATTAATGCGATAGATGAAACACCATCACATCGACATGAAACACTTAACAATAAAGCCTACGTTTTTCATAACTGCTCTTTTTTTATCTGTAAGTATTCTTTTGATATCCCTTGTTCTTTCTTTTTCAACATATGCTCAAAATCAGAATCCTTCGCAATCCCTAGAGGTTTCTCCTCCTTCTCAGGAAATTGAAGCTGATCCGGGAAAAATAGTTTCAATAAAAGCAAAGGTCCGTAATAAAAGCCGTGAAACATTACCTGTTACGGTACGGGTTGAGGATTTTACGGCACAGGGAGAAGAGGGACAAGTTGCACTCATTGATGGAGGAACGTATTCTCTCTCAAACTGGACAACGGTTACCCCTTCTGAATTTACTCTTGAACCAGGTGAAGAACAGGAAGTTGAAGGTATTATCAATATTCCCTCACATAAAGTTGCGGGAGGATACTACGGCTCATTTGTTTTCTCAGTTATGGGTGAAAAAATACCCAATGCTGCAACGGTGGGTCAGGAAATTGCCTCACTATTTCTTCTTCGTGTATCAGGACCTGTCCAGGAAAAAATATACCTTGATGAATTAACAGCGCCTGCATTTTCCGAATTTGGACCTATCCCGCTTTCTCTTAAGTTCACGAACTCAGGGAATATACACACAAAAGTATTCGGACTGGTAAATATTACCGACATGTTCGGCCAAAAAGTTGCAGACCTGGTTATAAGCGGTACAAACATCTTTCCCGGCGCAAGTAGAATTGTTAAAACATCTCTCAATCAACAGTTTCTTATCGGAAAATATACTGCAACTGCCATCATCTATTACGGATCGATAAAAAATGAAACACTTACTGCGGTTACCTCATTTACCGTCATTCCTCTACGTATCATTGCGGTTATACTTATAATAGCAATACTCCTCTTCCTCATGCGTAAACGTCTCAAAAAAGCCATGAAGGCCCTGTTTGGATAAATCTGTTCCTACACATGTATGTCTTTTCTAAAAAGAAAAAAAATCGCATTTGTAAGTACGGCCGTAGTTTTTTTCATGCTAGGATTTTTCGTTCATGCTTCTTTTTTTCCTTACATGTTCGTTGATCTTTTTGTCCCTTCAGCACAGAAAAAAGAGAGTGCTCAATCACCTGCCCAAGAAAACGATACAATCGCACTAACAACTGTATCCTATACAGACGGATCATTTACTCCTCGTTTGGTGCAGATGAAAAAAAGTTATTATCTCAGAATAGTAAATAATAGTGAGAGTGAACTTATGTGGCTGACTTCTTCTCATCCCGTGCTTAATACTCCCCGCGGATATGGAAAATCTGAAGAGCTCAGAACAATTTTATATGAACCAGGCACATATGAAGTCTCAAGCACCCTTCATCCTGATAGAATACTCAAGGTTATAGTACAATAAGGGATATGTCATTCATCTCAGTTGATCGTCTTACTAAAAAATTCCGTCTGTATAAAAAACAGCCTGGATTTTTGGGAGCACTAAACGGTTTGTTTCACCGGACTTATACAGATTTTACTGCAGTGTCTGATATTTCATTTTCCATTGCTGAAGGAGAACTCGTCGGTTTCATCGGACCAAACGGTGCAGGAAAAACAACTACATTAAAAATACTTTCCGGATTGATTCATCCGTCATCCGGAACAATTCAAGTTGCTGGATTTACCCCTTTTGAACGTAAGAACGATTTTCTCAAAACCATTTCACTGGTAATGGGTCAAAAAAATCAGCTCTGGTGGGACCTGCCCCCGATGGAATCATTTTTACTGAATAAAGAAATCTATCAGGTTAATGATACGCAATTTAAAACCATATTAAACGACCTAATCGAACTTCTTGAGGTAAGAGAAATCCTTACGACTCAGGTAAGAAATCTGTCTCTTGGAGAACGGATGAAGTGTGAACTTATTGCACAGCTTCTCCATTCACCAAAAGTTCTCTTTCTGGATGAACCCACCATTGGTCTTGACGTAGTCATGCAGAAAAAATTACGGGATTTTATAAAAGCATATAACACACGATTTCATGCAACAATCATACTGACGAGTCATTATATGGACGATGTAAAAGAATTATGCAAACGGGTCATTGTTATTGATCATGGCACAATACTCTTCGACGGCCGTTTAAGTGAGGTAATTCGGAAATATTCTCCCCATAAGTTACTTTCCATTACCTTTGGTGAAGAAGCCATCCCGCATGATCTTTCAAAATGGGGAACCGTACTTTCCCAAAACGGTAAAACAATCCAGATTGAAGTAAAAAAAGAAAAATCAAATGAGGTTGCGGCACATCTGTTAAAAGAATATGAGATTGCTGATCTCAATATTGAAGAACCCCCTATAGAGGAAGTCATACGTTCGTTATTTTCTGAAAAAAAATATGTATCTGTCTCTTCTTAAGATATTCCTGCTCCATTTTCAGCAGGTATTTCAGCACCGCCTCCGATCGCTTGTATGGTTTTTTATACCCCTGATGAATAACCTTACCTTAATACTCTTTTGGTCTGGAGTGCTTGCCCAAACCAATCCTGACCCTGACTGGAATACCCGTTCCATGACTACCTATTACTTTCTTTTAACGATTGCAGGAGCCATGCTTTCCTCGCATATAGAAGAAGATGTCGCGCTCTATGACATACAATACGGAGACTTAACACGTTATCTTACCCGTCCGTTTCCTTATTATTGGATAAAGTTTATTGAAGAAATTCCCTACCGCATACTTCAGGGATCATATGGGATAATTCTTCTCATATTGTTTTCCGTATATTTCAAAAACGTGATTCAAATTACCAAAGACCCTATCACTATCATATATGCATCCATCATTGCAGTCATGGCTTTTTTTCTCACCTTTACCTTTAAAATGAATCTGGGGTTAAGTGCATTTTGGTTTAAAGACAGCCGCGGATTTTTTGAATTATTTACGATCATACTCATCGTTTGTTCGGGTGGCATAATTCCATTACACCTCTTACCACAAAGCATTCAGTCCATCATGTATGTTCTTCCGTTTGCCTACACTGCTTATTTTCCCATTATGGCGATTCAGGGAAATCTTTCGTATGTACAACTATTGTACGTCATCGGAATGCAGGGTGTCTGGATAGTATTATTTGTTATTCTTAACAGATCATTATGGAAACGGGGTATTTATGAGTTTACTGCTGTAGGACAATGAAAAGATATCTGCGACTGTACATGGTGTTTTTACGGTTTAGTTATTTAAATTTTTCTGTGTACCGGGCGAATTTTATTAACAGTACCATTTCAACGGTAGGATGGGGATTTTTTCAACTCATCTGGATACACCTACTCACCATACGGACTAAAAGCGCATTCGGATGGTCGCGTGAAGAGCTTATTATCCTTGCCATTTTATATGTTATTGTTATTGGTCTGTTTCACTTTTTATTTACCCGTAACTTCGACCGATTTTCCCGTATTATTGACCGGGGAGATCTAGATTTTTTGCTTCTCAAACCAGTTGACTCACAATTTATCGCAACCAATTTTATCCAAAGTTATCCTAACCTAGTACGGATTATCTTGGGGGTCATATTTCTCATATCATATATACAACTGACTCACATGAAGATTACCCTGCTTGGATCAGTTGGTTTTATATTCTTTATCATATTTGGAATTATACTCCTATACTCACTCTGGCTCTTTTACTGCACACTCCTTATCTGGTTTCCGCGACTTACCAATATCATCGATTTTCTTTACACCATAGACGGTATGTCCCGTTATCCTGCTGAGATGATGAAAGGGCTTAGTTTTATCATACTCATTTTTATCCTTCCCTTTTCCCTAACTATCGCATCTCCTACAAAGATATTGATACGGGGAGTACTTGATGGAGATGTATTTGGATTACTGATGCTTTCGGTGATTATGTTTATCATTTCACGAATTTTCTGGAAATTTGCCCTCCGTCATTATACTTCCGCAAGCAGTTAACATATGATCGTATATTTGCATCTTTTACGTCTGTACAGTATAATTTGCTCTTATGATAAGGGGACGATGGGTAGTTTGTGTGGTTTTTTTGTGGCTCTCTTATGTTTTATTTTTTCCTCAGTTTGTATCTGCTTCTTCAGTTTCAATGAGTGCGCACGTTCCACTTTCACCGGTCTGGCAACAAGCCATAGAGGAGCATTCAAGTCATGAACTTGATCTTAAAAAATTCCGAAATATTGCACGTCTGTCACTACAAATAAAGGGAATCAAAAATACTCCTGTTTCCGATGAATCCATACAAATTCTCCTTTTTAAAAACAATCAGCTTGTTGATATTCAGGAGAACCAGACATCCGAAACCGGTGAAACTCAATTTACACTGATTTATTCCCGTGAAAACTCATACCGAATCATTATTCTTGATAGAGAGCATGAGGTTCCTTTTGTGATTAAAACCGTCATGTTTAACACGTAGAAATTACGATAAACGGTATATCCGTGAAAGAATGGAGATAATAGGTTTCTCGAAAAAAATCATAACTGCAAGTCCCATGATTAAAAACGGACCAAACGCAATTTTACTTTTCAGATTCTTTTTTCGTAAAAGAAGCAATATCAATCCTGCGGTACCTCCGAAAATAAATCCGAAATACAAAGCAATAAATCCTGCTTTTAACCCTAATAAGAAGCCGATGTTCAGTGCAAGCTCCACATCTCCAAATCCCATTGCACGCTCTCTTGTAATGGCATAGAGAACGTAAATGGGAAGGGCAACCAACAATGCTTCAACCACACGAAATCCAAAACCAGTTATCGTTGTTTGTTCAACAATAAGGATCGCTGTACTTATACTAAAAAAAACCAGTTGCAAAGCGGTAGGGATAACTCTATGTTTTGCATCAATAAGAAAGATCGATAGCAGACAGGAAAACAGAAACAAATAAGCGGTTTTGGTCATTATTGATTGGGTAGGAACAAAAAACCACACTAACACAAACAAACCCCCCGTCACTATTTCCATGATGATATATTGGAAACTTAATTTTTTATTACAATACCTGCATCTGCCCCTTAAGGCAATAAAAGAAATCATGGGAATAAGGTCAAAAAATCCCAAAGTACGTCGACAAAATTCACAATGTGAACGTCCGTTAATTGACTCTCCGCGTGGAATACGATCAACCAGAACATTTAAAAAAGAACCGATTGCAGTACCCAGTATAAAGATAAAAGAAATCAGAAGGTATACCATGTATTTATTCTATGCGAGGTTCAATATATGAATTAATTGAAAAGTCTTTCCATTTTCTTTCAGGAAGCCAAAAGTTTGAAAAAAATCGAAACTCAGTCCAACCAACCGCAAGAATTCGCACATGAATGTTTTGTTCAAATAAAAATGAAGCCATCTCAAAAACCCGTTCCGAATACCGCGTGTCTGCATACAATACAATGTCTGTACTTTTCAGTTTTTTAAATTCTGTTATCAGATTATTTTTTTCTTCTCCTGATAATTTTGATACGGATGTAATAACAGGTATTGAAATAGCGCCGCGTATGTGGCCTTTTCTATACGCAATCATGTCCCGGATGTCAACCAGAACCAACGAATTATCGTTCCGGTCGATTCGGGAAATCACCGTATCCGGATCAACCATCATATATGCCTGATACTGCAACAAGTCCCGTACCATAGTATTGGAAAAAGGGGCTTTTAAAACAGTTCTTTTATTCGGGAAAATAATTGTCTTTATATCCGAGATAAACCGCTGAAACGGATTATTGATACGTATGATAACGAATCCCAACAGGATAACGACGATAAGGCTTCCGATAAAGGGAAAAATGATATCACGGGTAATATTTGTATCTTCTTCCATTTGGGGTGGTGATTCTTTCGGAAGTTTAGGTTGTTTTGGAATAGATATGTTCTTTTTTTTCATATCAGATATGGATTATTCATAACGAAGCGCATTAAGAGCTGAAATTTTCTTGGCCCGCTGGGCAGGATAAAATCCGGTAATCATTCCCACAATAAAAGATGACAGTAAAATAAAAAATACCAAAAAAGGCGGGACATAGGTTAAACTCAAATATCCTTCACCGTTTACTATTGCTACAAAGGAAATGCCGAGTGAAATGGAACGACCAATTAATTCTCCCAATATAAGCCCACCAACTCCGCCTCCTAAACCCATAATCATGGCTTCAGCTAAAAATAAATCCTGGATCTCATCTGATACTACCCCCATTGTTTTCATTCCTCCTATTTCACGCGTCCGTTCCAAAAGTGATACGGTAAGAGTATTGAACATTCCGAGTGACGCGACACCAAGCGCTACCATACCAAGAAGTCCAAGCAATACCCGCAAATTCGCAAAAAGCGACTCGATTTGTGACACGGTATCTGCCGCGCTATTTGTTTTGAATCCCATTGTCTCAATTTCTTTTCGTGCTTTCGCCATCCGTTCTTTGTCAGTAAATACTACTTTTACTTGTGAAAAATTCTGTATGCCGATTTTCTGCGCATCAGCAAAGGGAATATACATATACTGGGTTTCAAGATCTTCAATAACTCCTTTGATGGTATACTCTATCTGATTTGTAAGGACTCTTCCCTCAATCTCCGGCATTAGATTCTTAACAACGATAAAGGAAACCTTGAATTTTTTACCAACTGCATTATTGTCTCCGATATTGAGTAACCGCAGGAATCCTGTCGAAACAATTGTCTCACCGCTTAAAGGGACATCAATCTGCAGAGTACCTGTTTTTTTCTTTGCTGTTGCGGCTGAATCACTTGCCTGAAGTTGAACTACCTCAATCCCCGCCTCAGTCGTCGCAACAACCGCTTCATATGTTGCAAAACCGGTTGTTTCTTCAACCGCAGCTGAATCAGTTGCCGTATCAACGGATGCGGATTCTGTTGCCTCACCTAATACTTCGGCAAAGACGGGTTTTGTCTCAAGTTGGACATCGCTTGAATGGACACAGACTGTACTCCATCTGTGTCTTCCCAAATCATCAAGCTGGGGCACATAAATACCTGCTTCATTTTTGTCATAAAGCGGCATTTGTCCCTTGACCCAAAGCCCTAAATAGACCCCTCGCCCCGCATCAAATCCCGCTCTTCCCCGGTCTTCAAATGGTGCATATTCCCCACCCCACAATTCTTTTCCATTGTATCCTCCTTCAAGCCTGAACGTATACCCGACCAGTTTTGCCTGACCCGAACAATTATCCCAGGCAAGTGAGGCTACATCAGGATTGATATTAAAATCCACATCTCGTATCTCATCTCCCCAAACCGCAGATTCAATCGCGCTTTCTGCACCCGCAACCTCACCAGTTTCTTCCTGTTGCAATATCGTATTTGATGCAAAATACTTTCCCTTCATGAGCTTTATCTGATTCACTTGCAAATATTCTTTCGGCACCGCGTACACAAGAGTGTCCGTATTTGCCTTATTATAATTTACACGTCCGACAAGCGATATGAAGGGAACTACTTGATCAACCCGAGGAATTTTTTTCAACCGTTTGGTTACGTCATTATTCAACCTCAAAGAAGTATTTTCACCCGTTGTCACATCAATCATCTTCAGTTCTTCAAGTCCGGCAACCCGGCTTATGATAAGCCGTTCGAGTCCGTATCCAAGAGAAAGAAGAAGGACAATGATCCCAACGCCTACTGACATACCTAAAATAGTTATAAACGAACGTGTTTTTTTAACCATCAGGTTTTTATACGCAAGGGAAATCAAATAGGAGCGTTTTAATTTTGTAAGTCTTGTTTTTTCGATGTCATTTACAAATGCTTCATACACTTTATGCAAGCCCCCCCTATCCCAAAATGAATGAATAAATGTAAACGGTATCCCGAGAACCGGAATTTTCATGAAAAACCCATAGACTTTTGAAAACAAAAATGTAACAAGCAGAATAAAATAACTCACTGTCATATAAATCCCCTTTATCATTGCGGGTATGTCTCTCCGCAGAGCTTTTACAAATTCTATCCATGTTGCAGGACTCAGTAATTTTTTGAGATTATTTAAAAACACTTGTTTCATGGATTATAGATTTAATTTTTTCAAAAACTGCGGATCGCGGACATTTGATTCAACCACGTCTCCGCCAATTTCTTTTTTACCTGCGAATTTATCTTGCAATAAGTGTTTGTCTTTAGTTGTATATTCTTCAACAACTTCTCCGTCAAGGATGTGAAATATTTTGGTTGCATATTTAAGGTATTCCAAGTCATGTGTGACCATAATGATCGTTTTTCCCTCATCAACCAGAGCCATAAAACGTTCAAGAAGCTCCCGTCCTGAAACCGTATCAAGATTTCCGGTCGGCTCATCCGCAATAATCAAGATCGGATCAATCATCAGTGAACGTACGAGACTGATTTTCTGCTGTTGTCCCGAAGATAGTTCAAGGGGCATATATCCTGCCCATTTTCCTAACCCTATTGAATCAAGCAGCTTCATTGCTTTATCATGCACAATTTCTTCTTTTTCATCTAATAGTGCTAAAGGAAACATTACATTTTCAATCACGTTATAAGAACTGATCCATAACGGCTCCTGATAAATCATTCCCACCTTATCCCGGCGATACAGTCCGCGCTGATCTTCAGTCATGGCATAGAAATCTTTTCCCTCCATCAGAACTTTTCCCTCAGATGGGCTCTCCAATCCGGATAACGTATGAAGAAGTGTTGATTTACCGCATCCTGAGGGACCGAATATAATCACGAATTCGCCCTTATTAATGGTGATATTTATTCCCTTTAACACTTCAACTGTCCCGGTCCCTACAGGAAATGATTTTTTTACATTCTGTATTTGTATGAGTGCATTTGAGTCTGCCATATTATTGTATCCTCCTTAAAAATCCGAATGTCTTCGCCAGATTGTCAATTACTAAGTTTAACGCGTCTTTGGTTGATTTTGGTGTGATTGTCACCGTATCCTCACTTTGTGCGATATTATTTGCCTTATCTTTTGAAACCGCCCGCAGATGGTAAATTTTGGATGGAGATAGTCCCGGAATGGTTACGACGTGATTAGTCGTGAGGGCGCTATCTTCTTGTGTTGTCTGACTGTAGGTCACTCCTGTTCCCTGTGCATACTCAACCTGGGTAGTCGATGGCTCATCAGTGTCCCAGCTTACGATGATCTGTGCCCGTGCATCTTCACCAATTCCTACGATCGTACTTTCCACAATCATATTGGCAATCTCAGGCGGACGGAAATCAACGGCTGTTTTTATTTTTGTTGCAGGATTGACTGCTTCATTACCCGCTTTATCCCGCCCTTTTACAACAATGGTGTATTCTGTATCATCTTTCAGGTTAGTTAAAATAACCTCATGAGTTTTCTTTAAAGTAAGACTGATCTGATCACGCGCTGCAACCGGTGTATCAGTTGGATAATATGTCACAATCGATGATATGGCAGTATTTGAGGTCCATATCAGGCGGATAGTAGCTGTAGCCATTCCTGCAACCTGCTGGACTTTGAGTCCTACTACTTTCGGCACCGGGAGTGTTTCAAAAATATAATCATCTCCTGCAAACGTATTTCCCTCATCATCTTCAACTACAATGCGGTAATGATAGATCGTACCCTCAAGAAGATTATCAAGCTTTATGGTATTGGTTGTCTCACTTTTACTGACTGATATGGTTGATACTCCCCCATAGGAAAGGGTTTTCCCATACTGGACTGTTGCTTTGATACCGTTTTTACTCGTAAAGGTAATGTAGGTTGACCGGATACTGGTTTCTGTCGCTTTTACATTTGAAACAAACGGCGCAGGATTGGTCGTAAAGGTAAGTTCTTCGCTTTTACCCTCATTACCGTCTTCATCCGTCCAGATCATCTGATAATAATACTTTGTACCCGGATTTAGTCCGGTAAGAGTAAGCTCATGATAACTCGTCTGAGTTGAAGATCCTGCCTCACTCGGATAATCACCTGATTTTGTACCGTATTTTACGAATGTGTTTGCCGAACGGTTGGTTGTCCAGGTGATAAGAGCTGACTTTGTTTTGACTGTAGCAGACTGGCTACCTACCAGTTCTGGAGCACTCGTCCACCGACCGTCCGGAAACTTGGATACGGTATTTGATGCGGCAGAACATGAGGTACCGTCCCGATAGGCACATGCTTTTACACAGTAATAATAGGTATCCTGGATAGTCGGTGCATCAACTTCTGTTGTATTCGGATTTATGGTTTTAAGCTCACTGAATGCCTCAGGAGTCGTCGTACAGTCAGCATCAGTTGTGGTTGACCGTAAGATCTGATAAGACTGGATTCCTGAACCTGATGCAGTTGGCGAAAGCCATGAAAGCACCACACGCCACTGTTCGTTTTCCTTATCTGAAATATCCTCAACTGTTAAATTACGTGGTGCGCCAGGTGCTGCGGTACTTGTGTAAAAAAGTTTTCTTGCATACACGTCGTAATTAATATTTTTTATCGTATTATTTATGTCTTTATATGTCCCATCCCAAGTGACCACATAAAGCTTATTCTCACCATCTTGTGTGGCATAATTTTCAAACGGAAGTTCTCTTACACTATTGGTTATAGGTCCTTGCAACTCACCTGAAAGACTGGCGTATTTAGGTTCCTTATTTATTGAATAATAGTACACAAAATTATTTGGATTCATACTTTCCGGATAAGTAGCAGGGTCAGGCTCTAACCATGTAAATTTTGTTAACCCATCATTTGCAATACCATCTTCTTCTTCAGTAGAAAAAGCTCTTAGTGACTGTGGCGGTCCCATTTGTCCGCTCGTATAGAAAAAGTCAATCTCTTTATAAGAGGAAGTATTTCCTGCTGTGTCTTTGGTCTTTACGAAAAATGTGTTTGTATTTCCGACTGCAAGTGCGCCGCTTACTGTGGCAGTCGTGGTCCATTGATCATCCGTACAAACCTCAGGGTCGCCATAACACGTTTTGTAGTAGTATCCTGAGATACCGCTTCCTGCATCTGTAGCCCCGGACCAGGTAAATGTATAGTTATTCACGCCGCTATACCCGAGCGGATTAACAGTAAGTGAAGTCGGCATAGTCGGGGCCGTAAGATCATACTTATAGGTAAACGGTTCCCAGTTAGTAGCTGCGATGTTTCCTGCCGCATCAACAGCCTGAAGCTTGAAATAGTACGTACCTCCTGAAGCAGAAGGTGTAGCAATATATTCGGAAGAAGTAATAAGATTTGCACCATCGGATGCATTCGCTGATGCGCTTGTTCCAAAATAGACGTAATACCCTGCTATACCTGAACCGCTTGCTCCGTCTGATGCGCCGTTTACTGCATCCTCGTCCGGCCAGTCAAAATATACAGTCGGATATCTGTCCCATGAACCGCTGATAAGAGCGGCACTGTGACTTGCATCAGAATACGCAACTTCATCATCAGGGTGCGTGGGATTATTGGGCTTTAATTCATCGCGATAATAGCTTACGGAATAATCTTTTATCACGCCCGAATAAATGCCGTCTCCTGAAGTGATCTCAAATTTTGTCTGGATATACCGATTATTTGCGGAACTTATTTTATATTCATATGATTTTATAGATCCTGATCCTATTATTTTTTCCTGTGTAGGAAGTACCCAGTTGGACCAGGTAGCATTATCGTTTGATGATCGGGTATAGATGGTAAGCGCACTGTTTGTGGCAGACTGGTACGAAAGATGAAGATTTGCATACGTATATACTGTTCCTAAATCAAGTGAAGGAGAGATATATGAACCACTGTCTTTAAAACCGGTAGACTGACTCTGCAAGATATAACTATATACTCCGTCCGTATATGAATTGTTATTTGTACCACCTCCCGAAATCATGAGGATTCTGTCATTTCCATTTGATGCCGCTCCCCCTCCTGCACCAATCACCGTCGGCGCGTTTTCCATCGCGGTCCATGCTGCGTCCCCTATATTCCAGTAATAACACGTCACGGTATTTTGACCGCGGCAAGCCATAAATCTGTTTTGTCCTGCATCAACTAAAAATCCGTCAGCACCAATAGTTCCCAATCCGGTTGAAGTAAGCGTTGTCCAGGTACCGGTTCCGCCATTTGGAGTAAATTTGTAAAATGTTGATTGTGTATTGCCACGCAATGTATACAGTTCACCGCCTTTTACAACCATATCTGATCCTGCTCCTGCTGCGGCTGTGATATTTGCCATATCAGACCATCGTGATCCGTCAGTCCCCTGAAGATCATACCGGTAAAATGTTTGATTTCCACCCGAACGTAAGAAATAGATATACCGGGAACCATCAAAAGTAAGGGTTGAACCTGCTGCAGGATAAATACGCGTATAAGGAGTCGGAGACATGTCAACCAGATAATCAGGAAGCTCGCTCCACTGGTCTGTCGCGATATCATATACGTAAAATTTACTGTTACTCGAGTTGGTTATCGCATAGATTTTGTTCTGGGTTGAAACATATTCCAGATCCCCACCTGTTGAAAATTGTGCCGGCACATCATGAAGTTTGACTGTCTCACCGGTAACCGCATTGTATCTGACAAAAATATTATCAACATTACCGCGGACTATGTAATAGTTTTCTCCATCTCCTTTTACCATATCTGCGCCCGTACTAAACGGAAAATAGGTCGTACCGCGATATCTGTCTCCGAATAAGTTCATGGTTGGTACCATCCAGGAAGCCTTTGCGATATTGTACTTATACATCATGATCGGATTTGTTCCTCCACGGACTACATACAAAACACCGTTTACATTTTTCATAGCGGTTCCTGAGGTAAATGGAACAGGTGCTTCGGGAAGTTCGGTCCATGTTTGTGAAGTAATATCATATTTATATAAATACGGAGTATTCCATCCCGGCAAATAATAAATTGCCTGAGATGTTGCATCATATTCAAGTTGTGCACCGGTATACGCTAATGCAGGAGCCGGTGCCAGCGGAGTCCATGTATTTGTTACCGGATCATATGAAGCAAATCCATGACGGAGATTCCCCTGTATGCCATATACGACATTATTTGTTGTGTCATAGGCAAGTTCACCTCCATAGCTCACTAAATTCAGTCCACCGCTGCTGTCAATTGAAGACTCGCCGAAATCAGTATTAGCAAGCTGTTCCCATCCGTCTCCCTGGTTATCATACCGCATGAAATAATCATCTGCCGTTCCCACATTTCCCTTAAATGCATACACATACCGCGAACCATCATACACCATTGCAGACCCATAACGCACTGATTGATCGGGTTGTGCCAATGTTTGTGACCACTGAGTTCCGGAACTTGCACCGATTGTGTAAAGCCAAAATCCGTTTGTAGCATTACCCTGTAATGCATACAGATAGCCGTTTGGTCCATCGGCTATCGCTCCGTTACTGGTTACCGCAAGAGTATTGTCTTTTGCAGTCCATACATCAGTTGCAAGATCATATTCATAAAATGTCTGGGTATTTCCTCCTCTTAACATATACATTTTATTCTGTGAAGCCGAATATGCAAGTCCTGCTCCAAGTCCGGTTGCTACGTTAGTTGGACCAGTCCCAAACCGTTCCTGCTGCCAAAAACCGATAGCGGTGGAAGAGCGGGTAGCAAGTTTAATTTCATTATTGCTTATGTTTACGTTTGTAGCAATCCCTCCTGTTTCAAATTCTGTTGTATATGAATCTTCTTCAGTAAGTGGTGGAGAAACACCTGAGTAAGGATATACAAATTTTGTTTCTGTAACTGATATATTGTTACTGTTATCCTTTGTTTGAATCCGGAAATAATACGTCTGACCCGCAATCATCTCTTCAGTTACCAAATAAGTTGCAGACGTTTGAAATGTTCCTGAATCTGAAGCTATCGCATTTGAGTCTATACCGAAATACACATAATATCCCGCGACATTATTTGCAATATCGTCTGTTGCACCACTCCAAGTAAAATAAGGTGTCGGGTATTTGTGATTTACACCGGATGAAATGACTACGCCTGCTGCTGCTTTTGAGTATCCGGTAAATGTTGTCGGATTCGTCGGAGGTACTTCATCACCAACGTACGATATGGATATGGCAGAAACAACAGGCGTTTGAGATCTATCTCCTGTTGCGTTAAGTGTTGCCCGTACCTGTATATAGCGCTGCGGAGTAAGATTGGTTATAGTTGAATCCCATCCAGTCCATGTTATCTTATCCGCGCTCGTCCGTGCTTCAAGAGTTACCGATGAACCGCTTGGCAAAGAGGTTGTAGCACTCATACTGGTCCATGATTGCACATACGAAAGATCAATTACGTCACTTGTCCAGACCCCTGAAACCGGAAACAGATAACTTGAAGTCCGAAAGGTCTGTAACT
Organism: uncultured Gammaproteobacteria bacterium; assembly: GCA_964651235.1. Classification (GTDB taxonomy): domain Bacteria; phylum Patescibacteriota; class Microgenomatia; order UBA1406; family GWC2-37-13; genus YC2-FULL-38-9. Next base: position 4,068 of record CAZYXQ010000006.1, on the reverse strand, counting down.
GAACCATGCTCATTCCATATGTTGAAAATAGATTACCCCGAGAATCTGATTCAAGAGAAGCTCCATAATACGGTCCACGCTGATAATTATATGCTGGCACTGCTCCATTACTGTATGCTACGAGATCAGGCATACGAATCCAACCCGTACTTTCTGACCAACTCCAGAAATCGGTCTTCATATAACCGGCCTGTACATACATTCTTCCGTTTGAAAATGTTGCATCAGTCCCCCAATAAGAGGCAAAGGGCAGATTGCCATCTCCAATTTGTGACCACGTATCTGTACCAACCGTGTATTTCCAAAATTGATTGGTCAAATATCCTGTCATAAGATACACGTCCGTACCATCAGATACCATACGTGAACCAAACGAAGCTGATACGGTCGCAGGAAGATCAGCAGCTGCCGCATCATTCCAACCTGATGCAAAATCAAACCTCCAGAAACTCCGCTGTCCTCCACCCCGTGTCCCAAATAGCTTGCCCGAACTTGTCGCATATACGAGAGATGCGCCTTGCAAAACTGTTGCCGGAGTAAGCCCTTCTGTTTTCCATCTTGACCCCGCGGTATTTGAGGGATCAAAACTCCAAAAATTCCTCTGATTATATCCTTGGTAATAAAATACTGCACTTCCTGTCGCAATTGCTTTCGAATCGTCATTACCTGTGTTTAAAAAATTACCGGGTGCATTATCTGCAGTCCACTGCACCCATGCACTGGAAGATGATGTAATATCAAGTGAATAAAATGTATTACTTCCGGGCCGTCCATAAAACATTTTATTTCCTAAATACACAAGATCTGATCCGTATGTCGAAGCAATGGGTAAATCCGCATATCCCACAAATTGGTTACTTGCAATTTCGTATTTCCAAAAATCATAGGATCCGTTTCCGCGGAATATGTATAAATAATCCTGATTATTTTCTTTGACCGGTACTGAACCCACATAATAGGCAGTCTGGGGCATAGAAGCAAGTGTTGCCCACGAATTTGCAAGAGGATCATATCGGTATATAAACGCATTGGGGGGTGCTGTTCCGTCCCGTGTTACATAGACATATCCACCGTTAAATGAAATATTGTGATTTACATTGGCAGTTTGAGGAATCACAGCCCGCGAAGTCCAGCTTCCTGAACCACTGTTTCCCGAAGGATCATACCGCCAAAATCCTGTACCGTTTCCTTGTAGTACATAAAATGAGTTATTGCCGTCATGTACTAAATCAGCGCCAACATTAAATAAATTTGTATTGTTTCGTGATCCCCATGTCCCTGCTGTTATGTCATATCTCCAAAAATCTGCCTTTCCGTCTCCGCGGATAGCATAAATATAATTACCGCCATCAGACTCAATCGCCGCGCCGTTATTAACCACATCAAGCATCGGTGCCATCTCACTCCATGTATTGGTGATTATGTTATAGCGGGAAAAATAATTGGTGTACCCACCGAATATTGCGTAGATATAATTTCCAACCACCGTCATGCTTGCTCCTGTATAGGCAGTGTGCGGAGCAGTTGCAAGATTCTGCCAGCGGTTTTCAGACGGAATATAACGCATAAACCGGTTTTCCTGGCCGGGAAGTATATACACATTCCCGCTTGCAGTTGCAATCGCAGTTTGGTTATTTACCGGTACATCAGGAGAACGGAAAATACGGGGTGTCCATGACCCGTCTGTTTCAAGCCGTATCTCGCCTTCTTTTGATTTTGTTTCAGTTTTGTCAAAATTACCCCTGTTAAAATCAACTCGCGATGTAATGATATGAGGAGCTGTTGCTGCTTCTGCTTCTTGAACGGGTATGTGAATATATAGTAATGCTGTTGGAACAATCTGCGTAATTATCAAAATAAGATAGAGGGCCTTTGTACCCATTATGCGTATCTCTCTTCTTTTAAACCGGTTCATCAACTTGTATATATGTATATATATATTCATTGCAACAGTTCTACCGTAATCTTAAATAACCGCTCTTTTGGAATAAGTTTGTCATTGAGTTTCCATCTGAGACCATGCCCATCTTCAGATTTACCCCACGGAAGTACCAGGTGTTCACCGTTTATGACTTGCCGGGAAAGTGATGAAAAAACCCCACCTAAAGCCTTACCTGATTTTCCTATCTCGCCTGAAGAGGCTGTTGAAGATACGATACCGTTTTTACTTTTTGCCAACAAATAAAGAGCCCGAAGCTGATTCGGGCTGAGTCGGTACAACCTACTTTCAGCGCTGCTCATCATGTTTCAGTATAGAGTATGTATTTATTCTATGTCAAGCACATTATGTAGTATATGGATACTATCTATTTAATGTAATCGTTCTTATATATCTACTTATTCTAATCAATGTATTATGTGTAAAATTATCTACTTTATCTACTTAATGCACTTTATGGATTATAAGACAAATTACGTACTTTTTACATAAATTTCAATATTTAGCTTGTTTAAACAATATATATTTTGTTTATACTAATTGAACAAGAACAGTTATTCGGATCATTTTATGTATAAGTATTCCAAGTAGTTAAATTCTTTTAATATGATCGAAGAAAGCACATTTTTAACAATAAATGAAGGGGTTTTTTATCAAAGGATATCTTCTTTGGTAACAGTGTTTGAATCAAAAGGACCGATAAGTGCAATAGTTAATCGTGTCAGATCAAATAATTCTTTAGCTAACACTATCAGTTCTTCTTTTGTTACCTTTTCAATACGGCGAATATATTCTTCCGGAGTTACCGTCTTTCGTTCATGCAGTTGATGCATCCCGAAAAATAGAGCAACACTAAAAGAATCTTCAAGTGAAAGTAGGAGTCTTCCCCGTATCATTTCTTTAGATCGGGCTATATCAGTTGCTTGAATGTGTGCATTTCCAATCTTCAGATGTTCTGAAATAGTGGCCCTGAGTGCCTCTTTTACCTTATCAATATCTTTTACCACACCTGATTGAGTTACAATATTACCGGTGTCATGATATTGTTCATTTGCAGTACCGATATAATAACACAGGCCCCGCTTTTCACGTACCTCTTGAAAAAGCCGTGAAGACGCTCCACCGCCAAGTATGGTCTGCAGTACTTTTAATACCGGACGTCTTTTATCCTCAATTCCAAACGTAGGAAATCCAAGACAAAAATGTGCCTGTTCGGTTTTTTTATCCGTCACATGTATTCGAAGATCGTCCTGAATGTGTCTGTAGGGAGTAAAGGTGCTTACGTTACTTCCCTTCCATTTCCCAAACTTCTCTTCAATTACTTTTTGATATATGGAAAATGAGTTTGCACCCAACCCCCCAGCCACCACCAACACCGCATTCTGCGGCTGATAGAGACTTTTCATATAATCTACGAACGTGTTTCTATCAAATGAGGTAACTGTTTCCTTTGTTCCTGCAATATCATACCCAAGAGGATTTCCGGCATACATTACATTCTCAAATATCTCCCCTATCCTGCGCTGAGGCATATCCTCATACATATTGATTTCCTCTACAATCACCCCCTTTTCTTTTTCAATCTCCTCACTTTTAAATAGTGAATTCTGAAGAAGATCAGAAAGAATATCAATCATTTTAGGAAAATGACGTGTAGCAGCTTTGATATAGTAACCGGTATAGTCTTTTGAGGTAAATGCATTCCAGTGACCCCCCATCCCTTCAATTTCCTGAGAAATGATTTCCGGGTTCGGATATTTTTTACTCCCTTTATAAAACATATGCTCGAGAAAGTGAGCGATCCCATTATTTGTACGCGTCTCATACCTACTGCCAGCTCCGACAAGAAGCAGTGTTGTCACGGTCGGAAAAGATTTGGTATCAATACAAAAAACTCGTAATCCGTTTTTTAGCGTAATAAGTTCTGTGTTCATGGGTTTTAATTGTAGTTGAAAACCTGATAAAACTCAATCGATATTGACAGTAAAGTAAATATTAACTACTATTAATATAGAATTATTATTCATATTATGTATGAAAACTAAAATCCTTCTTGTCTTGATCGTATTATTGGCTATCGGTATCGGTATTATCCTTGTGATTATTCCCTTTTCCGAAGAAAAAAAGCT